>JANMDH010000296.1:0-9317 GCA_031376195.1 Gemmobacter sp.
GCTTCTATCTTGTCGCGCCCGCCGAACCCGTTGATCTGATTGTTGTTAATATCGCCACGCAGGCGGTCGGCGCCGCGCAGGGAACCGAACAGGTTTTCGATGGCTGAATAGCTGTCGCCTTTGGCCATTCCGGTTCCGGCAAAGCTCTGATCGAGGGCGACCTTAACCGGGCCTGACGTGCGGAAATCCAAGAGGTCGGTGTCATCCCCACCATTGATCACTTCCGCGCCGCGACCAACAATGAACGTGTCGTTGCCGCCTTGTGCGAAGATTGACCCGGAATGGAAGCCGCCTTTGCCATCATAGCGGTCATTCCCGTCGCCCAGGTCGATTGTCCCTATAATTCTGCCACGGTTCACAATCAGGTCGTTGGCACTGCCTGCTTCGACGGCCTCACTGTTCGGTGTGGAAATGACGCCACTGTTGCGCAGGACGAGTTTTTGATTGTTGAGAACTGATATGCTGTCAGCACCGGAAATGACCCCCGAGTTGAGGATGGTCGTGCTGCCGCCGACACCGCCAAGAATGATCCCTTTTCCGCTGTAGATACTGCCATTGTTGACGATGGTGGTGTTGCGTCCGCCGATGTAGATGGCGGGGCCGATGTCGGACAGAAGGCTGCCTGTGGTCTGGATGATGATCCGCTGGCCGCTGACATCGGCACCAAGCTCGATGGCATGAATGTAGGCGATGATGGTCCCGGCGACGGTGATGTCGTGCCTGCCGGTGGCGGCGCGGACGGCGTTGTCTTCCGTGGACTGGACGACCACGCCCTTGTTGATGGTCAAATCCTGATTTCCGGTCAGCAGATACTGGACGCCAACCCCAATTTTATCCTTTTTTGCAATAATCGCCATAACAACTTCCTTTCAAACCGGGGTTCGGCGCAAATGTGTAAAGACACGTATCCTGCGCGGCGCGATGGAATGGGATGCCGGTTGATGAAATACAAATTGTCATCAAAGATCCCATGACCGCAGAAAATGGATCGGGCCGACGAATCATTTGATTTTGCCACAGCAGGAAAGACCTGCATAGCGATGAGTTTGGGGGGCTGATTTTCGGCAAACAAAAACCCCGCCCAAACGTGGGACGGGGTTTCAGGAATTGTAAAGAATGCTGGCCTTACGCGGCAGCCGCGGCTTTCGCCTGGGCGGCAATGGCGTTGAACGCCTCGGGCTCGTGCACGGCGAGATCGGCGAGGACCTTGCGGTCAACCTCGATCCCGGCGAGTGCGAGGCCGTGGATCAGGCGCGAATAGGTGAAGTCGGCGTCGAACAGGCGGACGGCCGCATTGATCCGCTGAATCCACAGGGCGCGGAAGTTGCGCTTGCGGGTCTTGCGGTCACGGGTGGCATACTGGTTCGCCTTGTCGACGGCCTGGGTGGCCGTGCGGAAGTTGGTGGACCGGGCAGCGTAATAGCCTGCTGCGGCCTTGATCACCTTGCGGTGGCGGGCGTGTGTTACGACGCCGGATTTTACGCGGGACATGTGCTGCTCTCCTTACCGGTCGTAGGGCATGTATTTCTTGACGATCTTCGCGTCGGAGGCGCACAGGATCATCGTCCCGCTTGCATCACGAATGAATTTCGTCGTGCGTTTGATCATGCCGTGGCGTTTGCCGGCAACGCCGGCCTTTACACGACCGGAGGCTGTGAAGCTGAAACGCTTCTTGGCCGCCGACTTGGTCTTCATCTTGGGCATTTCCATCTCCGTGGTTTCAGGTGCGGCTCGGCATGCCACGTCGGCCGGCCACACGGGTATTGAAGCGCGCCGTATAGGCGGGCGGGGACGCTGGTGCAAGGGGAAACTGGGGGATGTTCCGCTAACCCAGATAGCGTCCGATCACGCGGACGAAAACATCAGGAACCTGATCCCAGCTGTAGCCGCCGGGCGTTTTGTTGACGGCGTAGATCAGAAAGATGATGCCGCCGAACAGCAGGATTGCCCCGGCGCGGGGGGCGGTTCCGTGGGTATAATGCTGAAGCAGGGTGGGAAAGGCGAGCAGGGTCATCACGATTCCGATCACGAGCGAAAGTTCAGCGTCCAACGCAACCCCCTGCTTTCAGGCCATCCCCGGCAAAATTATCCTTGCGTCATCCTATTCAGTCTCGGACCGCGAAATCAACCGTTCATCGCAGGGGGCGACGCGCAGGATGTTGGTTGTGCCCTGCACGTTGAAGGGCACACCCGCTGTGACGACGATCTGGTCTTTTTCGGTTGCGAAGCCTTCGGCAAGGGCGGCGCGGACAGCGGCGATCACGGCCCCTTTAAAGCGGTCCTGGGGGGCGACCATCACGCAGTGGGTGCCCCAGGTCAGGCACATGCGGCGGGCCGATTCGATAAGGGGGGTCAAGGCGATGATGGGCACGCGGGGGCGTTCGCGGGCGACCAGGCTGACGGTGGTGCCAGTTTGGGAAAAGCAGGCGATGGCCTTGATGTTCGTCGTTTCGGCAATTTCGCGGGCGGCAGCAACGATGCCGTCCGCCACTGTTTCGCGCTTGGCGGTGCGGCTTGCCTCGATCACCTGGCGGTAGGTCGGATCGCTTTCCACCGACTGGGCGACATTGTGCATCGTGGTGACAGCCTCGATCGGATAGGCGCCTGCAGCCGATTCGGCGGAGAGCATGACCGCGTCGGCACCTTCATAGATCGCGGTTGCGACGTCGGACACTTCGGCGCGGGTGGGGACCGGGCTTTCGATCATGGATTCAAGCATCTGGGTGGCGACGATGACCGGCTTGGCCGCCGCGCGCGCACCGCGGACGAGGCGTTTCTGGATGGGGGGGACGGAATAGACAGGCAGTTCGACGCCCAGATCGCCGCGCGCGACCATGATACCGTCGGACACGGCGAGGATGGCGTCATAGGCATTTACCGCGGCAGGCTTTTCGATCTTGGACATGATGGCAGCGCGGCCTTTGGCGAGGGCGCGTGCCTCAAGCACGTCTTCGGGGCGCTGCACGAAGGACAGGGCGAGCCAATCGACGCCGAGTTCGCAGGCAAATTCGAGATCCTTCAGGTCTTTCGCGGACAGGGCCGCGACGGGAAGAACGACATCGGGGACGTTCACGCCCTTGCGGTTGGAAATGGTTCCGCCGACGGTGACGGTGCAATCCGCGAAGTCCGGGCCGCAGGTGTTGACGACAAGGCGGATCTTGCCGTCATTGACGAGCAGGGATGCCCCCGGTTCCAGCGCGGCAAAGATTTCGGGGTGGGGCAGGTTCACGCGGTGAATCGTGCCGGGGGTGGGGTCCAGATCCATGCGGAACGCAGCCCCTTCGGCCAGATCCTCTGACGGGTTTGCAAACACGCCGACGCGGAGTTTAGGCCCCTGAAGGTCGGCGAGAATGGCAATCGGGCGGCCTGTATCCGCCTCGACCTGCCGGATCATGACATGGCGGGCGCGGATGTCGTCATGTGTGCCGTGGCTCATGTTCAGGCGGAAGACATCGGCGCCTGCCTCGAACAGGGCGCGGATCATGTCATACGTGTTGGAGGCCGGCCCGAGTGTGGCCACGATTTTCACATTGCGAAGGCGTCTCATGCGGCCTGTCCCCTTGGTTCGGTTTGCGGCGGGTTATGGCGGAATTCTCGGGCCCGGGCAACGGATGGATTTGAGAGCGCTAACATTTCGGAATTTGGGGTGGAAAGGGGGGGGGTGAGCGGGTGGGATGTGATGAAAAATATGGCAGATGGCGTGGGAGGGTTATCCCGGGATTGAGAGGCAGTTCAGGGCATAGGATTGGGGGAAGAGTGGGCAGCGCCAGCCGTACAGGCGAACAAGATCATGCCTTACAAAGGCCTGCGGGTCAGCGGAGGGCCGGGTGCCGTGTCGGCGAAGGATCGGTCGCACCGAACCGGAGCCCGTCGATCAGCAGGTCGACCATGCGGCGTGTATGATCGGCACCATCCGCATCGGAGGCGATGGACAGGTTGCCGATGGCCCGCAGCAGATCATAGGGGGCGACATCGGCACGGATCACGCCCGCAGTCGCGGCTGTTTTCAGAAGTGCCGCCAAGGCCGGTTCGAAATTGGACTGGAAATATGCGGGCAAAGTATCAAACGCCGGGTCGCCGGAATGCAGAGCGGAGGCGAGGCCCCGCTTGGTCGCGATGAAATCGGTGTAGCGTCGCAGCCAGATGGACAGCGCGTCACCCGCAGGTTTTTCAGCGGCGAGGGTGGCCGCATCGGCGGTGCAGGCATCGACTTCGCGACGAAAGACGGCGGCGATCAGATCGGAACGTTTGGGAAAACGGCGGTAGAGCGTGCCGACCCCCACGCCCGCTTTGGCCGCAATCTCGCGGACGGGGACATCGACGCCGGAGGTGGCGAACAGGGCTTTAGCGGCTTCGAGGACTGCATCTTCGTTACGGCGCGCATCCGCACGCACCCGCCGGTCGGGCACCGGGGTTTCATGCGTCTGATTGGCCTGGTCGTCAGACATGCCTGCTCCTTCCTTTATCCAACAGCCTTACAACCGACATGTCGGCTTGATAAACGGAACGTTGATCCGTATATGTAACCGGCAAGCGGAGCAATGTTCCGATTCGCGTCGGAACAGTGTTCCGTTTTTACGGGTATAGGTCATCCACGACGGGTTGGCCAGCCGACTTACAGGAGAATGATCATGTCCTATCACGACACCATACCGCCGGGCCTTGCCACAACTGAACCTTCCACTGTCGTGTCCATCGCGCCGGTGACGATTGGGGTGCCGGGGCGGGGCGAGGCGATGCAACTGCGCGTGTCCGCACCGGCGACGGGTGATGCACTTCCCATCATCGTGTTTTCGCATGGCCACGGCCAATCGCTTTATGCTTATGGACCACTGTGCAACCGTTGGGCAGCGCAGGGCTTTGTGGTGATCCAGCCGACGCATCTGGATTCCCGCAGTTTGGGTCTTGGCCAGGATGATCCCCGCCGACCCCGTCTGTGGCAGTCGAGGGAACAGGATCTGCTGTGTGTGCTGGACGCGCTTGACCGGATCGAAGAGGCGGTTCCGGTGATCAGGGGGCGTCTTGACCGCAGCCGCATTGCGGTTGCCGGGCATTCCTGGGGGGCGCAAACGGCGAGCATGCTGCTGGGGGCAAGCCATCCGGATCCGCAGGACGGTTCAATCGTGACGATCGCGGACAGCCGGATCAAGGCGGGTGTCTTGCTGGCAGTACCGGGCACGGGGGGGCCGAACCTGAGCCCGTATGCAGCGGAGCATTATCCCTTTATGCACCCGGATTTTTCGGGAATGACGACGCCGACACTGGTGATTGCCGGGGATCAGGACAACGGTGCGATGACGGTGCGGGGGCCGGAATGGTGGCGCGAGGCCTATGATCTGAGCGGCGGGCAGAAGGCGCTGTTTACGGTGTTCGGGGGGGAGCATTCGCTGGGTGGTATTCCGGGCTATGAATCCCGGGAGACGACGGACGAAAGCGTGGGGCGGGTCGACGCTGTTCAGCGGCTGTCGGGCGCGTATCTGCGCAGCGCCCTTTATCCGGGTGACCCTGCGTGGGACGAGGCGGTTGCGATGCTGCGGGCGGATCCGGATCCGGCAGGGTGGGTCGAGACCAAGTGAAGCCGGCCCGGCGGCCTTGGGGCCGCCGGGCCCCCACAAATTCCCGGTTTCCGTTTCCGGATGGGTTGGCTAAAACACGCCCCATGACATCGCCCAGCCCTTCCAACCCCGCCTTTCAGATTGAAGGTGCCAACCGCCCGGGGCGGTGGCTGATCACGTGTGATCATGCGACGAACCGGGTGCCGGAATGGGTGGGGGGCGGTGATCTGGGGATTTGTGCGGCGGATATGGCGCGGCATATCGCGTTTGATCCGGGGGCGGCGGGCGTCAGCCGCGCCCTGGCGGAACGGCTGGACAGCCCGGCGATCCTGTCGGATTTTTCGCGCCTCGTGATCGACGCGAACCGGGCGGAGGATGACCCGACGCTGGTGATGAAGCTGTATGACGGGACGATCATTCCGGCGAACCGGGCGGTGGACGGGGCCGAGGTGGAACGGCGGCTGCAGGTGCTTTACCGGCCCTATCATGCGGCGCTGGCGGGTCTGGCAGGGCGCAGGCCGGATACGGTGATCGTGGCGATGCACAGTTTCACGCCCTGCCTGAAGGGGCGGGCGGCACGGCCCTGGCATGTGGGGGTCCTGCACAGCCATCTGGACGGGCGGTTGTCGCAGGCGGTGATAGCGCGGTTGCGGGAACAGGGCGATCTTTGCGTGGGGGATAATGAGCCCTATTCGGGGCACCTGCCGGGGGATTCGATTGACCGGCATGCCTTGCGGACGGGGCGGCAGAACACGCTGGTCGAGGTGCGCAATGATCTGATCACGACAGAGGCGGATCAGGCGGCGTGGGCGGAGAGGCTGGCGGGGGTTTTGGAGGCGGCGCTGGCGGCGGCGGGGTAGGGGGATCTGGCGAGGATGCGTGCTGTGAAGGCGGGGGGGCGGTTGGGTGCGACGTTTTTAGGGCGGTGATTTGGTTTGGGATTAAGGAGGGTGGGGGATTGGGGGAGGAGTAGGGGCCTTGGGGAGGTCGACGGATGTGATTTCTGAAGAGGGTGTGAGGGGTGGAGAGCGGCCGGTGACTTAGCTGTTCGCCAAGGTCTGATATGCGGACGAAGCTGCCATCCGCGCACGACTGGCGAATGGCTGCTCTGGGACACAAACCGTGTCTCTTTAGAGCCGCACTTGTGTTCGCTGTCCAAGATGCGAGGATTACAAACATGCCCGCCGACATCGAATTTTCCTTCCATAAGTTAACCAGCGACGCCCGGCGCCATATTCGGGTCTTCCAAGTTCATCAGTTTTTGGACCGCTTTGCGATGGGTCTGACGGTAGCCGTTGTCGCATTGGCTTTGATCGACCGTGGCATGGACCTTTTCCAGATTTCGCTGCTGTTTGGCGTTTACTCAATCACGACGATGGCGATGGAACTGCCATTTGGTGGATTGGCAGACAATATTGGCCGCAAGCCCGTTTTCTTGTCGGCAGTCGTTGCAAGCCTGATCTCGCTGGGGCTCTTTTTGTCGACCAGCGATTTTTACGTTCTGGCATTGTCGTTCGGGTTCATTGGGTTCGGTCGCGCTTTACGATCGGGGACACTCGACGCATGGTTCGTTGAGAATTTCAGAGCCATGGCCCCGGACGTCGATATACAACCTGCCCTCGCAAAAGCACAATGGGCCAACGCCATGGGGCTGGCTTTCGGTGCGATCTGCGGAGGCCTTTTGCCCGATGCCTTCGGTGAGATTGCAGCCCAACGCGGGTTCGGCGTTTATAACGTCTCATACGCTGCGAGCCTGATCATGATGACAGTGTTGTTTCTCTACACGCTCATCGCCATAACGGAAAAGCCACGCCCGCTGAACCCTAAGGCGCTCGGCCAGGGCTTCAGAGACGTTCCTGCGGTGATAAAGGAGGCCGGTCTCCTCGCCCTGAAAAACCCCACATTGTCGATGCTTCTGCTCGCCTTGGCGCTGTTTCTGATGGCGACGAACCCAGTCGAAGTGTTCTGGCCCACCCACGTCAAGGGTATGCTGGATGAGGGCTACGCGAATACTGCAATTGGTGCACTGACGGCGACCTATTTCTTTTCAATCGCGTTTGGTGCGGCGCTATCCCCTCGCATCAATCGAATGTTCAAGCGCCAAAACGCTGTTTCGCTTTCGGTGGCTTTTGCCTGCCTTGCTGCTCTTCAAATCGCCATAGCATTTCAGAGCGGTATTATTGGCTTCGTCGGGATTTTCATCCTATTCTCAATTGTTCTTGGCGCGACGGAATCGCCAGCAAGTAGTATTCTCCATTCGTGTGTGGAGAACCATCAGCGTTCTACCATGCTGTCATTACGCTCTCTCGTGCAGCAGTTAGGTGCAGCAATTGGTCTGCTGGCTGTTGGTGGCCTTGCAGAAGGTTATTCGTTACCTGTCGCTTGGATAGGCGGCGCGGGGTTCATCATGATCGCTGTCTTGCTGACGGTCATACTCGCCAAACGGTTGCAGAGCCGAGGTCGATAGCGGCCGTTCGTCCATGGCGCAGTATTGGTCAATATGGGCTCGGAGCTGACGCCCGTCGCAGCGTGATTTGGGATCGCTTACGCGCCCCCCCTCACACCGCCGCCTTGCGCATTTCGTCGATGTAGATCTCGCGCAGGCGCTTGGCGACCGGGCCGGGTGCGCCTGTGCCGACGGGCGCGCCGTCAATCTCTACCACGGGCATGACGAAGATGCTGGCGGCGGTGGAGAAGGCCTCGTCGGCGGATTGGGCCTCGGCCACGGTGAAAGGGCGTTCTTCGACCTCCATCTGCGATTCGGCGGCGAAGCGGAGGACGGAGGTGCGGGTGATGCCGTGCAGGATGTCGGTGGTCAGCTGGCGGGTGATGATGCGGTTGCCCTTGACGATATAGGCGTTGTTCGAGGTGCCTTCGGTGACGGCCCCGTCCTCGACAAACCAGCTGTCATCAACGCCGGCGTGTCTGGCCATCATCTTGGCCATGGAGGGATAGAGAAGCTGGGTCGTCTTGATGTCGCGGCGGCCCCAGCGGATGTCGGGGACGGAGATGACGCGGAAGCCGGTTTTGGCGGCGGGGGCGTCGGCAAGGTTGGGGACATCCTGGGTGAAGGCGACGATGGTGGAGGGGGTTTTGGCGGGATCGGGAAAGACAAAGCTGCGGTCGCCGGGATTGCCGCGGGTGATCTGGAGATAGATCATGCCCTGATCGATGCCATTGCGGGCGACGAGTTCGCGGAACATGGCGACGAGGTCGTCATCGGTGATGGGGGAGGCCATGTCGAGTTCGTGGAGGGAGCGGGTCAAGCGTCTGGCGTGACCGTCGAAATCGATAAGCTTGCCGTCGAGGACGGAAGTGACCTCATACACGCCGTCGGCCATGAGGAAACCGCGGTCGAAGACGGAGATTTTGGCGTCAGCCTCAGGCAGGTAGTCGCCGTTCACATAGACGGTGCGGTTCATGCGGTGATCCCCAGAGTGCGGCCAGAGGCGGTGGATGCCCGCAGGATCGCACCAGCGGGTTCATTGCGGTTCTTCGGTCAGAAGGGGCGGGTCGTCAAGGGGCGTGAAGGTGAGGCCCGCATCTGGGGCGGGGCAGGTGATAGGTCAGCGCCCAGCCGATCAGGATCAGGAGGGGGGCGGCGGGGATGTCGTTCGCGGTGGCAAAGCGGACGGCGCGGGTGCCCTGAATTGGCAGGCCGGCCCCGATGGTGGCGCGGAAGCGTTCGATCAGATCGGTCCGGCAGTGGACGAACAGGGCAATGCCGCCTTTGGGAAATGTGCCGATGCGCAGGCTGCAGGC
>JANMDH010000317.1:0-4169 GCA_031376195.1 Gemmobacter sp.
ATTCCGGGCGGGCGGAATTTCGGTTCCGCCCCGCTTGTCCTGCGCGGGTTTGCCCGCTAAAAGACCATTATCGGGTTGTTAGCTCAGTTGGTAGAGCGTCTCGTTTACACCGAGAATGTCGGCGGTTCGAGCCCGTCACGACCCACCATTTTCCCCGCCCCCCCATCAGCGAAATGCGGTCCAGACCTTATATATTTTATTTGACAGGCAGGGGGTATTGATTAGCGTTCCATTAATTACGAAGTGTACGTTTGACCTGCATTTGTATGCGGCGCAGACCTAATGAATGGAAACCAAGATTATGCCAACTCTATATGGAAACAATACACCCAACACCCTTACGGGCAGCAGCGGCGCCGACGATATTTTTGGTTGGTCGCAGTCCAACTTGCCGGGTGATGAAGGTCCAGCCACGGATGCCGATACGATTACGGGCGGTGGCGGCAATGATACGATCCGCGGTGGCGCTGGTGCCGACAGCATCTTTGGTGGCAGTGATGAAGATTTTATCTCGGGCGGTGCTGGCCGTGACATTCTTTATGGCGGCAACGAGAATGATTCCATTCTGGGCGATGCCGGTTCGGATACGATTTATGGCGGCACTGGGTCCGACACGATTGACGGAATGGACGACAGCGACAGTATTTTAGGTGGGGGGGGGGATGATCGACTGATCGGGGAGGCAGGCAACGACACGATTTTCGGCAGCGATGGCAATGATACCCTCGACGGCGGGTTGGACAACGACAAACTGGACGGCGGCATTGGCGATGACACTCTGACGGGTCGCGAAGGCAACGACATATTGATCGGCAGTTCTGGCAATGACAGTCTTTGGGGCGGCCAGGGGGCCGACAATCTGTCGGGCGGCGTCGGCGACGACGTGCTGACGGGCGATGACGGCAACGCCACACTGCCGGGCGCGAACGACACGGTCGCCGGGGGCGACGGCAACGACAATATTTTTGGCGAGGCGGGGAATGACCGGCTTCTGGGCGATTCGGGGGCCGATACACTCCAGGGTGGGGTAGGGGCCGATTCCGTCTTTGGCGGTCTTGGTACTGATGTGCTGTTCGGTGGCACGGGTCGGGACAAACTGGATGGCGGGGCAGGCAACGACCAGCTGGTGGGCGAAGGCCGCGACATCCTGATGGGCCGGGGGGGCGATGATCTGATCTTTGCCACGACCACGGATGGCAGGGACATGATCAACGGCGGCAAAGGCACGCGCGACTGGCTGGTGCTGAATGCCGAAACCGCGACGGTCGGGATCAACCTGTCCATCGCGAAACCGGGCAAGACCGACCTGTTCGCAGGAGGCAGCAGCGTGATAGGGGTTGAACGGCTTGCCTTTGCGGGCGGGTCGGGGGCGGATACGGTGACGGGCGGCGCGCTGCGCGACGAACTGCTGGGCAACGGCGGTGCGGACCGTCTGTTTGGCGGACGCGGGGTCGATCTGCTGGACGGTGGTGCGGGCCGCGACCGCCTGACGGGCGGGGCGGGCGCGGATGATTTCCAGTTCACCACAGCCCTTGGCGCGGGAAATGTGGACCGGATCACCGATTTCAACCGCGCGGCTGGCGACATGATTTCCCTGAGTGCGGATATCTTTACCGCAGTTCCCTCAGACGGCGTCACGGCGGCGGCATTCCACATCGGGTCTGTTGCGACAACGGCAGATCAGCGGATTCTTTACGACAAGGCAGCGGGCAAACTGTACTACGACAGTGATGGAACCGGGGCCGATGCTGCAGTGCTGTTCGCCGTTCTGGATGTAGGCACTTCTCTGCGGGCCTCGGATTTCGACTTTCTTTTGACCTGAGGCGTTGGTGTCCCCCGCCTTCGGGCGGGGGATTACCCCATTTGCAGCCGGTCAAGCCGCAACTGTGCCGCCCGCCGGTGTCCTTCCAGCCCTTCGGAGGCGCTTTGCCGTGCGGCGGGCGGGGCCACTTGCGCGATCCCCCGTTCGTCCAGCCACTGGTGCGTCGCGATCTTGACATAAGCCCCCACCCACAGCCCCCCGGTATAGCGCCCGGCGGCCATGGTGGGCAGGGTGTGGTTCGTCCCCGAACATTTATCGGAATAGACTACGGATGCCAGTTCCCCGATGAACAGCGATCCGTAATTGCGCAGCTTTCGGGCAAATCCATGCGCATCGCCCGTATGCACCTGCAGATGTTCTGCGGCGATATGATCGGAATAGGCGATCATCGCCGCCTCGTCCGCACAAATCGAAATCTCGCCATAATCGCGCCAGGCGGGGCCCGCCACGGATGCCGTGGACAGGGTGGCCAGCTGCCGCTCCACTTCAGCCAGCACCGCATGCGCAAGGGGTTCGTGCGTCGTGATCAGACCCACGCGGGTGCGAACGTCATGTTCCGCCTGCGCCAACAGGTCCGTCGCGATCATTTCGGCATCGCCCGTCGCATCCGCCAGAATGTAGATTTCGGACGGACCTGCCAGCTGGTCAATGCCCACCGGGCCGAACACCTGCCGCTTTGCCTCGTTCACAAAGGCATTCCCCGGGCCGACGATTTTCGTCACCGCAGGCACGCTTTGCGTCCCATACGCCATCGCCGCAATCGCCTGCGCGCCGCCGATGCGGAAAATGCGGTCAGCGCCCGCCAGATGACAGCCCGCCACCATGGCCTGATGCGCGTTCGGCGGCAGGCAGGCGATAATCTCATCCACCCCCGCCACGCGGGCCGGCACGATGGTCATGATCGGGGCCGACAGCAGCGGAAAACGCCCGCCGGGCACATAACAGCCCACCCGCTCGATCGGGATCACCCGGTGCCCCATGAACACGCCAGGCAGGGGTTCGACGTCCAAAGGCAGGATCGTGGCCAACTGCGCCCGCGCGAACCGCTCCACATTCGCGATGGCGAATTCGGTATCCGCGCGGGTTTGCGGATCAAGCGCTGCCACGGCGGCCTCACGGTCCGCCAGTGATACCTCGAACGTGTCCGGCACCACGCCGTCAAACCGTTGTGACAAATCCCGCAGGGCCTGATCGCCCCCCGCGCGGACCTCTGCCAGAATGGCGCGCACCGTTGCCTCCAGCGCACCCGTATCCGCGCCCGATAGGGGCGTGGGTGCTTTCAGATAGCGAACGGCGGGAAAGGGGGACATGAACGCTCCATCGGTTCGGGTTTTGCCGCGACACTGGCCTGCCGGGCGATCACTTTCAAGCCGCGTTCTGGCCCCTTGGCAACATCCGCATTTTGCCGCATGACAAGCCTCTTTCCCTGATCCACGGCGCCCCCGATGACCCAGACCTTCGGCTTTACCCTATCCGCCACCGATGGCCGCGCCCGCACCGGGGTGATCCACACCCCGCGCGGCGACATCCGGACCCCCGCCTTCATGCCCGTCGGCACGGCGGCCACCGTCAAGGCGATGCTGCCCGGATCGGTGCGCGAAACCGGCGCGGATATTCTGCTGGGCAACACCTATCACCTGATGCTGCGCCCCACGGCGGAACGCATCGCCCGGCTGGGCGGATTGCACCGGTTCATGAATTGGGACCGCCCGATCCTGACAGACAGCGGCGGATATCAGGTGATGAGCCTGACTGATTTGCGCAAACTGACCGAAGAGGGCGTGCGTTTCAAATCCCACATCGACGGGTCCAAACACATGCTGACCCCCGAACGCAGCATGGAGATTCAGGCGCTCTTGGGGTCCGACATCGTGATGGCCTTCGATGAATGCACCCCATTTCCGGCACCCGAGGATGTGGCGCGCAAATCAATGGAACTGTCGATGCGGTGGGCGCAAAGGTCGCGCGATGCCTTTGGCGACAGGCCGGGCCACGCCCTGTTCGGGATTCAACAAGGATCGGTGTTTCCCGATCAGCGCGCGGAATCTGCGGAAAAGCTGACCGCTATCGGCTTTGACGGCTATGCGGTGGGCGGTCTGGCGGTGGGTGAGGGGCAGGAGATGATGTTTTCAGTGCTGGAATACGCGCCCGACATGCTGCCCGCCGACAAGCCGCGCTATCTGATGGGGGTGGGCAAGCCTGATGATATCGTGGGGGCGGTGATGCGTGGTATCGACATGATGGATTGCGTGCTGCCATCGCGGTCGGGGCGCACGGGGCAGGGCTGGACACGCCGGGGGCAGGTCAACCTGCGCAATGCGCGCCACACCGATGATCCGCGCCCGTT
>JANMDH010000324.1:0-3950 GCA_031376195.1 Gemmobacter sp.
AGATACAGCAAGACAAAGCACAAAAGGGCAATCGGGGTGAATCCCGGCAGGCTGGTGATCGAAAACCGCTTCATCGGGCAACCTCGCGGCTGCTGGCGCGCAGGAAGATCGCCAATGCGCCAAACACGATGATTGCCAGAAAGATCGACAGCGCCGCCCCAAGGGGCCAGTTGCGCCCCTGTCCGAACTGCAGGTCGATCAGATTGCCCAGCATCATGTTCTTGCCGCCCCCCAGCACCCGCGGAATGACATAGGCCCCCAGCGATGGGATGAAAACCAGCACGCACCCCGCCACGATACCGGGGCGCAGAATCGGCAGCAGGACATGGGTCAGCACCTTGTGGCGGCTGGCGTAAAGGTCATAGGCCGCTTCCAGAAGGCGCATATCGAACCTGTCCATCACCGCGAACAGGGGCAGCACCATCAGCGGCAGATAGACATAGGTCATCCCCGCCAGCATCGCGCCGTCGGTGTAGATCATCTGCAACGGTGTCGTGATCACCCCCAATGTGATCAGAACGGTGTTGATCAACCCTTCATTGCGGATCACCTCGTTGATCGCGAAAGTGCGGATCAACAGGTTGGTCCAGAACGGAATCGTGATCAGGAACAGCCAGATGGCGCGGGATCGGGCGGGGCGCGTTGCAATGAACCAGGCCGTGGGAAAGCCCACCACAAAGGTGATCAGCGTGGTCAGCAGCGAAAGGCGGATGGTGCGCCACAGGATCGTCAGATGCGCATCGGCCCAACCCAGAGTACCGTCGAAAATATCCCGGGTCAGGAACAGCCCTGTCCAGCCGTCGGTTGAAAACACCCATTCCACATTGCCGTATTTGCCCGGTGTCAGAAAGGAATAGACACCCATCACGACCATCGGCAGCGACGCGAACAGCCCCATCACGACCAAAGCCGGTAACGACAGCAGCCAGTTGCGCCGGGTGTTTTCGCGGTCTGTGCGGTCTTCTGCGGTCAGGCCGGGGTCCATCAATCCTCCAGCACTTGCACGGAACCCGGCGCGAACGTCACGCCAACCGTTGCACCGACCGAAGGCACGCTGCCCGTGTCGATTCCCGATTGCAGCCGCGCAACAATTTCTGTGCCATCGGCCAGCGTCGTGTAGACATGATTGTCGGTGCCGAAATAGACAACGTTGGTTACCGTGACCGTCATCGCGTTGTCGCTGCCGGGTGCGGTCAGGCGCACATATTCCGGGCGTACGGCCAGGGTGACTGCGCCATGACCGGCCGGGGCGGGGAACGTCGCCCCCCCGGCGAGCGCTGCCTGACCATTCGACAAGGTGGCTGACAGAAAATTCGTCTCGCCGATGAAATCTGCGACAAAGCGGTTGACGGGTCGGGTGTAAATCTCACGTGGTGCGCCGATCTGCAGGATTTTACCCCCCGACATGACGCCGATCCGGTCGCTCATCGTCAGCGCCTCTTCCTGATCGTGGGTCACGAAGACAAAGGTAATCCCCGTTTCGGTCTGCAGGCGTTTCAGTTCCACCTGCATTTCCTTTCGCAGCTTCAGGTCAAGCGCGGACAGTGGCTCATCCAGCAGCAAGACCTTCGGCTGCGGGGCCAGCGCCCGGGCCAAGGCCACGCGCTGCTGCTGTCCACCCGAAAGCTGGCTTGTCTTGCGCGCGGCCAAGGCATCGAGCTTTACCAGCGCCAGCATCCGCGCCACCGTTGCCGCGACCTCGGCCTTCGGCTTGCCCTGCATCTGCAGCCCGAACCCGACATTCTGCGCAACGGTCAGATGCGGAAACAGGGCGTAGGACTGGAACACCGTGTTCACGGGCCGCCGATTGGGGGGCAGATGCGTGATGTCGGTCCCGTCCAGCAGGATCGTGCCGCTGGTCGGTGCCTCGAACCCCGCAATCAGCCGCAGCAGGGTGGTTTTGCCGCAGCCGGAGGGGCCGAGCAGCGTGAAGAAGTCGCCCTTGCGGATCTGCACCGACACGTCGTTAAGGGCGCGCAAGGCAGTGGCACCCTGGCCAAAGGCTTTGACCGCATTCTTCGCCTCGACCGCGATTTCCGACACAGGCATCTCCCACAGCGCTATTTTGCGCTTTTGATCATGTTTGAAGGGTTCACCTGAACCCGCAAGTCATTTCACGACACTTTCCGGCTTTCTTGCTGCCCATGGTGCCGCCCGTTCCAGTTCTGCACACAAAGCGATCAATTCCTCATCCGCGCCAAAGCGGCTGGCAAGATGAACACCCACCGGCAAGCCATCGGTGGACATGCCCAAGGGAACCGATGCCGCCGGTTGCCCGCTTGCGTTAAAGACCGCGCAGAAGGGGGAATAGGCAAAGATGCCCTGCGGCCCGGTGCGGTAGGCGACATAATCGGTCGTCGCGTGGTTGAAGCGCCCTATTCTGGCGGGCGGTTCGGCCATGGTCGCGGTCAGCAGGATGTCATACCCTGCACCGTCATCAGGCTCGAAAAACGCGGCCATCTGTCGCCCGAACGCATGGATCTGGCCCACAGCCTCCAGATACCGCAGCGGCGACAGGGTGCCCGCATGGGCAACCGCCCCGCGCCCGACGCCTTCGACCAGATCATGGCTAAGCAGGCGGCCCTTCAAGGCAGAGGTGATGCCAAGGGCGGTGCCGATGGCCACGATATCCGTCCAGGCGCGCATCATGCCCATAACATCCGCGCGGGGCAGAGCGGGCGCAACATGATGGCCGAGGGATTCGAGAAGCCGGGCCGTATCGCGGACGGCATCCCGGCAGTCGGGGTGGATCGCACCGCCCGTCAGCGTCGTGTCGCAGACCGCGATCCGCAACCGGCGTGGCGGACGGCTGACGGCGGCAGCATGACCCCGGCCCAGGGGCGGCGCCCAATAAGGCGCGCCCCGTTCAGCCCCTTCGCAGGCGTCCAGCATCACCGCCGTGTCCCGCACCGACTGCGTCAGAAAGCCATCAATCGCCATCCCCGCCCAGCCTTCGCCTGCATGTGGTCCGTCCGGCAAACGCGCGCGGGTAGGTTTGAACCCGAACAACCCGCAGTTCGACGCCGGAATGCGCACCGATCCGCCGCCGTCCGACCCATGCGCAAAGGCAACGATCCCCGCCGCCACCGCCGCCCCGGCCCCGCCGGATGACCCGCCGGGTGTATGGTCGGGGTTCCACGGATTGCGCGTGGGCGCGCCGTAGATCGCCGCCTCCGTCGCAGCCCCGATCCCGCCTTCGGGGGCGGTCGTGCGGCCAAACGTGACCACGCCCGTGGCCCGGATGCGTTTGTAAATGCTGCTGTCGTGATCATAGCGTGTATGCGCCAACAGGCGCGATCCGTTGTGCGACGGAAAATCCACCGCTTCGCACCCCAGGTCTTTCAGCAGAAAGGGAATGCCCCGGAACGGCCCCACGGGCAGCCCTTGGGCGATACTGGCGCGCGCAACACCTTCCTGCACCAGCGTCACCGCGTTCAGCACAGGGTTCAGGCGATCCACCGCTGCCAGTGCCTGATCCAGCAGTTCGGTCGGGCTGACAGCCCCCTTTGCGACAAGTGCTGCAAGGCCGGTCGCATCGGTGACGCCGTAGGTTGCAAGCATTCAGAACCCCTTGTTTGGCGTATGCTTATCCAAGTGTGGCGGGGCGTCCAGCGAATTCCATGGCCGCCGGAATTTATGTGGAAAATCCGCATTGTCAGATTTTTCTGCGAAAAATCAGGGGGTAAGACGTCGCCCTTCCTATGGTGCCGGCAGCACCTTCACCTCTTGCCGCAGCGTCCCGTCCGCATTGAAAATCAGGATGCGCCCGTCGGTTGTCACCACCCCGATCCAGTCGCCCCCCCGCGTCACGGCCTGCGCCACCGCCCCGTCCGGCAGCGCCACCTCGTCCGGCCAGTCCGGACGCGTGGTCATCGCATCGGGCAGGCGGGTGACAATCAACGTGACGATGGTTATGACACCGCCAATCAGGGTGAGCGTCAGAACAATCA
>JANMDH010000346.1:0-1577 GCA_031376195.1 Gemmobacter sp.
TCGCCGAAACGGGTGAACGTGTCGATTGATCCCGGCCTGCTGGAGGCGATTGACGCCGAGGCGGGGCGTCGAGGGATGAACCGGTCGGCGTTTCTGGCGAGTGCGGCGCGGGCGGAGATCCGGGGGCAGCATTGACGCGGCTAAGCTATTCCGCCGCTTTCAGTTCCACCTCATACGCCGCCAGAAATTTCTCGGCGTCCAAGGCGGCCATGCAGCCCATGCCGGCGGATGTCACCGCCTGACGGTAGATGTGATCGGTGAGGTCGCCCGCGGCAAAGACGCCGGGAATGGCGGTGCGGGTGGAGCCGGGTTCGACCTGGACATAGCCGCCGTTGTGCAGGGGCAACTGATCTTTCACGAGTTCCGAGGCGGGGGCGTGGCCGATGGCCACGAAGAATCCGGCGCAGGGAATGTCGGTCACGGCCCCTGTCTGCACGTTGCGGGCGCGGACGGCGGTGACGCCAAGGGGGGTGCTGTCGCCCAGAACCTCGATCACGTCATGGTGCCAGATCACGTCGATTTTCGGGTGTTTGAACAGCCGGTCCTGCAGGATCTTTTCGGCACGCAAAGTGTCACGCCGGTGGATCAGCGTGACCTTGGTGGCGAAGTTGGTCAGGAACAGCGCCTCTTCCACCGCGGTGTTGCCGCCGCCGATTACCACGACCTCTTTGCCGCGATAGAAAAACCCGTCGCAGGTGGCGCAGGCTGAAACGCCAAAGCCCTTGAACTTTTCCTCGGACGGCAGGCCCAGCCATTTCGCCTGCGCGCCGGTGGCAAGGATCACCGCGTCGGCGGTATAGATGGTGCCGCTGTCCGCGCTTGCGGTGAAGGGGCGTTTGGACAGATCGAGCGAGGTGATGTAGTCGCTGATCACTTCGGCCCCCATGGCCTTGGCGTGATCTTCCATGCGCACCATCAGATCAGGCCCCATGACATGGCTGTCGCCGGGCCAGTTTTCCACCTCGGTCGTGATGGTCAGTTGACCGCCGGGTTGCAGGCCTTGCACAAGTATCGGGTTCAGCATGGCGCGCGAGGCGTAGACGGCGGCAGTATAGCCTGCAGGGCCGGAGCCGATGATCAGGACGCGGGTGTGGCGGATGGACATGGGCGGCAGCCTTATCTGATGCGATACCCTTCATATAAGCGAGCGGCGCGGGGCCGGAAAGCCCCGGTGATCGGCCATGCAAAGGGCGCAGGCCTGTGGATAAATATTGCGCGGTTGTGAAATAATATTGCGCCCAAGGGGTGGAAATCGTAACGTGAGCCTTGTCCACGCAAAGAGGTGAACCGGATGGCCGGAAACAAGCTTGACCCGATCGACCGTCAGATTCTGGCGGAATTGCAGGCAGATGGCCGGATGACGAATGTGGAACTGGCCAGCCGTGTGGGAATTTCGGCACCGCCCTGCCTGCGCCGGGTGCGCACGCTGGAAGAACAGGGGTATATCCTTGGCTATCACGCGGACATCGCCCCGCGCGAACTGGGGTTTGAGGTGCAGGTGTTTGCAATGGTGCGCCTGAAAAGCCAGGCAGAGGTCGATTTGTCGGCATTCGAGGGGCGGTGCCGGGCGTGGCCGT
>JANMDH010000368.1:0-11798 GCA_031376195.1 Gemmobacter sp.
CAAAGGGCGGGCATATCACAATCATAGCACAGGCCCGCGGATAGGCGAAGAACAGTCAAACCCGTGTCGCCATGATGGGATCGACGTGGACAACTCCACGTTTAAGACCATAATCGCCTACAAACCAAACAGGGAGAGGCGCATGCTGCACAAGTTTCTGATGGGGTCAGTCATGGTCGTCGTCCCCGTCTTCGCAATGGCGCAGGACTGCGCCGATCCAGCCGATCAGGCGACGATGAACGCCTGCGCCGAAGCAGCGTTCGAGGCGTCGGACGCCGAACTGAACAGCCAATACAAAAAGATCGTCAGACTGCTTGCCGACGACCCAGATGCAAAAGCAGCGCTCGTCGACGCGCAGCGCGCCTGGATCACCTTTCGCGACGCGGATTGTGCTTTCGCCGCATCCGGTGTTGCCGGGGGCAGCGCCTATCCGATGATTTACGCAAATTGTCTGGATGGCACCACGCAGCAACGCATCGGCGATTTGGACTACTACCTGAACTGCCAGGAGGGCGATCTCAGCTGCCCCGTCCCCGCCGGGGGCTGATCGAAACAACCGACGTCTGCGCGACCCGGACGCAGATTTTGGAAACAATCAATGCGCTTTTGACCGCGCTGCCCGTGATCAAAAGTCTGCTGATCGCGCAAGACGATCCTACGACGCAAAAACAAAGCGGCAGGCCGATCGGCCCGCAGAGGTGGCCTAACGGTGCGCTCAGATCGTTTCGATGCGAAGCTAAGTGGATAACTTTCGGGTCCGGTTCCATACCCGGACAGTTTAGCCCGAGTTAAAACAAATTTCTGACATGTTGAGGCGCACTTTGCCAATGACAGCTTGAATGGTTGGATTGTCGCTGTTTCAGGCATCATTTACGGGGCAGACTATGAATGCAAAGTCGGATCATGCAGGGGAGGCTGGAATGGCTGTGGATCAGGATTCATTGCAGAATGGCACGCGTGTGTCGGATGGCAGCATCGTGCTGCACGACGTTCTGACCCGCGATACGGCGTCAATCACGTATTTGGCTACCGATGCCTCTGATCGAGCGGTTCTGGTGCAGGAATGTTTTCCAAAAGACCTGTGTCACCGTGAGGGAGCCAGCCTTATTGCCAAATCGAATTCTGCGGGCGACAGCCTGAAACGTCTACAAAAGAAATTCACGTCGACGGCCGAAAAATTGTCGCGAATCGCCGACCCCAGCCTGCCGACCGTTCTGGCGCGATTCAGGGAAAATGACATCGCCTATGTTGTGTTGTCGCGACCGAACGGCGACACACTTGCCACCATCCTGCAGGACCAGCGCAATCGTTTGCGGATGCGCGAAATTTCGGGACTAATGAACACGGCCCTGACGACGCTTCACCTGCTGCATGGGCAGGGCATCCTGCACGGCAACATCTCTGCTGACAGTCTTTTGCTGGATGCTGACAACAATCTGCAATTCACGCAGTTCAATTTTTTGCTGCCCGATGCTGCGGCTGCTGATCAGATCGCGGCTGCACTGGATGACGACCCCTATGTCGCCCCGGAATATGTCGCTGCGACCGGATTGGGTGGCGCGCGGAGTGATCTTTATTCGCTGGGGGCCGCTTTCTATCAGGCGATCTTGCGCAAGGCGCCGCCGTCTGCTCTGGCGCGGGTGACGGCTTTGCTGGGGGGGCAGGCCGATCCGATCACGCCAGTGCGCAAAGTGGCTATCGCTTACCGTCCTGCTTTTCGGCAGGGCATTGACCGGGCCTTGTGCATCTCCGAAGCGGATCGCCCGGCGTCGGCTGCGGACTGGCTGGCGCTGATCAAGGCCGACGGCCCGTATGAGCCGCGCCCCGGTGAGGAATTCGATGAGGCGGATACGCCGGAACCGATTGCACCCGTCCGGGCGGCAGCAGCATCCATTGCCCCGGTTGAGGTGGCACCGGTGCCGCCCCCCCAAGTTCACCAAGTCGCTGAGGTTGCGCCTCTGGTTCCCATGCCTGAACCCGCATTAGCCAAGCCGAAATTAAAAGTCGGCATGATCATCGGGGCTGGTGCGGTGGCCGCGGCGGTGGGGGCGTATGTTTTGTTTTCGGTCGGGTCCGACCAGCCGGAACCAACCGAAATCGCCAGGGTCGAGCCAACCGCGACCCAGACCGAAGTTGCGCCAACCGTCGTGGTGCCCGCAACGGAACCAACGCCCGTGGCTAAGATCGGAACGGCATCAACGGCGGTTGTCGTGCCCGCGCCACCCCCGGAACCCGCTGCCGAAGCCCCTGCAATCGAACCGACCGTCGCCGCGCCACAACCGGATGAGGTTGTCATACCGGCTGACAAACTCGTTCTGGAGGAAACTGTGGCAACCGAGCCCACGGTCGAGGTTGCGACCATCGCCCCCGAACCGGTTTCGCCTGCGGCATCAATCGAACCCCAAGTCACTGTCAGCGACAAGCCCGATGCCGCCCCCGAAACTTTCCTCTTGGCAGACCCTGCGCCTGTATCGCCAGTCGAAATTGCGGTCGCCGAAGCGGTGGCCGAACCTGCGGTGCCTGCCCCCGAACTGCCGCCCAAACCCATTCAACCGGTGATCATGGATGTGTCTGCCGTCATGTCCGTCTTTTCGGTGGTCCTGCCCTTCACACCGGCGACAGAGTCGCCCGATATCATCGGTGCCCTAGGCGAAGGTGCAGAACCGTGGGCTGCAGTTGGCCTTAAGGTCATATCCGTTAACGGAATCGACGTGGCCCAGATTGTCGACATCAGCCCTGCCTTGCGCCAATCCGGCGATCTGGCGAAAACCAGTGTCGTGGACCTTGATCTGGAAATCATGGACGTTGCGTCGGGCGAGGTTAAAACGGTGACTGCGGCCTTGCCTGTGGTTCGCGACATTGCCTTGCTGAACGGCCTGCGGTTTCAGGAACGCGACGTTGACGGTGCGGTCCAAACGGTTGTCACGATGGTTCCACCGGCGCAGGCTGAAGGTGGCAACCCCGAATTGCTGCGTATTGGCGATATTGTAAAGGGCTATCTGGCGACGAATGAAAAGATCGGTGCCGACATCGATCTGACCAGCCTGATGACCCGGGAAATCACCAAAGGCACCGCGCAGTTTGCTTTTGCCGTCGAACGTGCGGGTGAAAAAGTTAATACGTCGTTCGAATATACCCCGAACGGAAACTGAGGTTTGATCGTTGGAACCGGCGGCCGCGTCTGCCGGTTCCAACGGTCAAATTAGAAATTCGGCGAGCGCATCATCGCCTGTAATGTCACGGTAAGTGAAACCTGCCTCATCCATCCGCCCGAACAACTGGGTAAAATTATCCGCCCGGCGGGTTTCGATGCCGATCAGGACCGAGCCGAAGTTGCGTGCGGATTTCTTCAGATATTCAAAGCGCGCGATGTCGTCATCCGGCCCCAGCATCATCAGGAATTCGCGCAGAGCACCGGGGCGTTGCGGCATGCGCAGGATGAAATATTTCTTTAAGCCCGCATAGCGCTGGGCGCGTTCTTTCACTTCGGGCAGGCGTTCAAAGTCGAAGTTCCCGCCTGACGTCACACACACCACCGTCTTGCCCCGGACCACCTGCGCCAGCGTCGGTAGAACGTCCACCGACAGTGCCCCTGCCGGTTCCAGAACAATGCCCTCGATATTCAGAAACTCCAGCATCGTGCCGCAAATCCGATCTTCGGGTGCCAGCAGCACCTGTTCCGACCGGACCCAGCGCAAGCGGTCAAAAGTCTTTGCCCCCATCCGCGCCACCGCCGCACCGTCAACAAAACTATTCACCTTCGGCAGGGTCACAGGACGCGCCGCCCCGATCGCGGCAAGCAGGCTCGCCCCGCCCGATGGTTCGACAAAACGGTAATCTGTGCCGGGCGACACCTCGCGTAGGTAACTCGTCACACCTGCAGACAATCCGCCGCCACCCACGGGCAGGATCACCAGATCGGGCGTGCGGCCAAGCTGATCAAGCAGTTCAACCCCCACGCTGGCCTGCCCTTCGATCACATCCTCATCATCGAACGGTGACAGGAAATGCGCCTGTTGATCCGCGCAATAGCCTTGTGCCGCCGTAAGGGTCTGATCAAAATAATCCCCCGTCAACGTGATTTCCACGTCGTCGCCGCCGAACGTCCGCGTCTTGTCGATCTTTTGCTGCGGCGTCGTCACCGGCATGAAAATCGTGCCCCGCACCCCGAAATGGCGACAAGCGAATGCCACCCCCTGCGCATGATTGCCCGCACTTGCGCACACGAAATGCTGCTGATCGGGATGTGCCGCCCGCACCTTGCGCATCGCATTGAACGCCCCGCGCAGTTTGTAACTGCGCACGGGGCTCAGGTCTTCGCGTTTCAGCCAGATGTCGGCGTCATAGCGTTGCGACAAATGATCGTTGCGCTGCAAGGGCGTCGCCTCGAACAGATCGCGCAAGGCGGCGGTTGTTGCACGGGCGGATTGGGCAAATGTGGTCATCGTTCCGAAATGACCCAGCCCGCCCGTCTTGGCAAGCCGTCACAGAAGTGGGCGTTTTTCGATGTAGTGGCCGTAAAGGGTGGTCAGGATAGACACCCCGATCATGGTGATAAACCAGCCGACAACAAAATTCCAGACCAAGGCCAGTCCAGAACCAAAGTCGAACAGATACAAAGAGGGCAGGTTCAGAACCAAGGCCATGGCAAGGGAAAGCAGGACCAAGGCAACGAAACTGCCTGTTTCCCCTTTTGTCGCCACCCAGCCCGCCCAAAGGGATTGCCCCGGTTCCAACGCGACGCCCGGCAGGATCGTCGACAGGCGCATCGCGACGACACCGATGGGCAGATATACGACCAACCCTGTGATGATCAGCAGAAGCAGAGTTGGCCCCTCTTGTGCGAACGGCCTCAAAATGATCGTGGCTATAAAACCCAGGATGAAAGCGATGGGAATCATGATCAGCCCGATCAAAAGGCTTTTGCCGAAGTAGCCTAAAAAGCGGTCACCCAGAAAGGCAGGCAGAATGCCCGGCTGTTCCTCCCGCAGAACATAGCGGTGCCAACCCACGGCGATCCAGACACTGGTCAACAGCGTCACCAGCAGGACCAGAAAGATCGATAGAAATGGATAATTGCCCTGTTCCATCGCCGCACGCATTTGGGCTTGATCGCCAAGCGACCTGCCAAAAAACTGACCAAGCACAAACTGAACGGCATAAAGCAGCCCTGATACCTTGAGCGCGGCAGATAGATTACCCGTCACCTGACGGATGGAATGCATGAAAATCTGTAAACCTTTCATCGGACCCTCCTGAAATATCTCTGGTTGCACTGATTCAGACGCTGCCCGCCCTGTCAACCGCGCCGCTTGCCCTGCCCCCAGTTTCCCGATAATCGCGTGCAACCCTGCGATGGAGGCACACGTGTCCGCACCGAAAAAAGTTGTTCTCGCCTATTCGGGCGGTCTTGATACGTCGATCATCCTGAAATGGCTGCAAACCGAATACGGGTGTGAGGTGATCACCTTCACCGCCGATCTGGGTCAGGGCGAGGAACTGGAACCCGCACGGGCCAAGGCGATCCTGCTGGGGATCAAGCCGGAAAACATTCACATCGTCGATGTGCGTGAAGAATTCGTGCGTGATTTCGTGTTCCCGCTGTTCCGGGCGAATGCACTGTACGAAGGCCTGTATCTGCTGGGCACGTCCATCGCGCGCCCCCTGATTTCGCAGCATCTGGTGCGGATTGCGGCGGAAACCGGTGCGGATGCGGTGGCACATGGGGCGACGGGCAAGGGTAACGATCAGGTCCGATTTGAACTGTCGGCGCTTGCATTGAATCCGGCTATCCGCGTGATCGCGCCCTGGCGCGAATGGGGCCTGACCAGCCGCACCTCGCTTTTGGAATTTGCCGAGGCGAACCAGATTCCGATTGCGAAAGACAAACGCGGTGAAGCCCCGTTTTCGGTGGACGCAAACCTGCTGCACACCAGTTCCGAAGGGAAAGTGCTGGAAGATCCGGGGCAGGAGCCGCCGGATTACGTCTGGCAGCGGACGGTCGACCCGGAAGCTGCGCCCGACAAACCGGAAATGGTGGAAATCGGGTTCGCGGGCGGCGATGCGGTGTCCATCAACGGCGAGGCGCTGTCCCCCGCAACGATCCTGACCCGGCTGAACGAATTGGGCGGCAAGCACGGGGTGGGGCGGCTAGACTTGGTGGAAAACCGCTTTGTGGGGATGAAATCGCGCGGGGCGTATGAGACCCCCGGCGGCACCATCCTGCTGGAAGCGCATCGCGGGATCGAACAGATCACGCTCGATGCAGGTGCTGGCCATCTGAAAGACAGCATCATGCCGCGCTATGCGGAACTGATATACAATGGCTTTTGGTTTTCGCCTGAGCGGGAAATGCTGCAGGCCCTGATCGACAAGTCGCAGGAACACGTGACAGGCGCGGTGCGGGTAAAGCTGTACAAGGGGTCTGCCCGGACGGTGGCGCGGTGGTCGGATCACAGCCTCTATTCCGAAAAGCATGTGACCTTTGAAGAGGATGCCGGGGCCTATAATCAGAAGGATGCGGCAGGGTTCATCAAACTGAATGCGCTTCGCTTGAAGCTGATCGCGACACGGAACGCGCGGGTGAAAGGGTGATCTGGGTTCAGATGCGCAGAGGCGCCAGTGCACAATTGTACTTGCAGGGGGAATGCACCCCACCATTAAAGGCAATTTCAATAGAGTGACGGCTTGCACCCACGATACCGATGCCCTTACGGCAAAGGTCGTGGCAGCCCCACCTCGGTACCGTCATAAATCCCGCTGATTTCCCACGATTCTTCGAAGGTATCGTGGCGATATCCCAACTGCCCCTCATGCGCGCCGGAAATGGTCAGATCCAACGTCAGGCCGTCGCCGGGGGTTTCGTTTTCCACCAGAACCCCTGATCCATCGACCACCAGCCCCGGCCACAGCGCGCACGCCCGAAAGTCATAGATGACGTGCCCGTCCCCTTCGCCGATGGTGATCGAACCGCCATGGTCACATCCGACCGCCAGCGTTGCGCTGCGGTCCCATGCGGTCAGTTCCGGGTATTGGGCCAGTTCCTGTTCCACGCCACGCGCCACGGCCAAGGGGTCGCTGAATGCCGCATCGCCGATCAGTGTCAGCGGGGCGTAGGCGTCAAGGAAGGGCTGTTCGCACAGTTGTGCAGGAGAAGGCAGAACCCCGTCCAGCACCAAACGCGAAACGGTCTGATCCGGGCAGCCAAGCCCCCGCCCCCAGATCACATGTGGCCCGCCCTGCATCACGGTCAGATACCCGTTACGCACATTGTCCATGACCGAGTAGCTCATGGTTACCGGCGTGATCGGATCGGTGTCGCCGTTCAGGATCACTGTCGGGTAGTCGCCCCCGGCAAAAGGTTCGGGCCGCGCAACCTCGCCCCGTTCCGGCCAATAAGCGCAGACCAGACGTTCCGCGAAATAGGCCCGGATCAGCCGGGGATTGGTCGCCGCATACGCCCGCGCATCCGCCAGAATGCCCTGCGGATCTGGGGTTTCGCCTTCGGCATAATCGGCACAGGTGATGGCGTAATAGGCCGCCCCGAACCAGACCGGATCGGCCACGCCCAGCCCGGTTTCAGGGTCGATATAAAGGTTGGAATAGGCGAGGCGCAGCATGGGCACCATGTCGCCGCGATGCGCCGCGGCCAAAGTCCGCAAGAACGCCACCCGCCCGTCGGTGCCATACAGCGCATAGAACGCATTGGTTTCCAGCAGGGCAGCCGTCATCATGCGTTTGTCGGTCTGACCTGTGGAAAGCGGGAAATCTACCGGGATTGGGGCCTTTCTCAACTGCCCGGCCAAAGCGTCATAGGCCGCTTCGGCAGACACCTGCATGTCGGACGCGCATCCGGGTGCCGTGGCGCAACCCGCGAGCATGCGCGACAGAATATGTTCCGATGCCCGGCTGTAACTTTCGTAATATCCCCGGAACCCAAGGTTCAGGTCCACCACGCCATCTAGGATCACGCCGTTGATCGCGTCGGGAAAGGCGGTTGCGTATTGCTGGGCAATTTGAGTGCCATAGCTTTCGCCATAGATCCAGACCTTTGGCGCCCCGATCGCCTGACGGAACTGTTCCAGATCCCGGATCGCCTGTTCGGTATCCACCACGGCCAAAAGTGCCGGGTCCGCCAATGATGCCACACAATCCGTCACAAAGGTCTGTGCTGTCGCAAGGGCCGCGTCCCCATCGGCAAGACTGATGTCCGTGTTGTCGAACCGGCCCAAAGCTTCGGCGCAGTCAATGCCATGGACCGGGCCGATACCGCGTTGATCGAAAAAGACAAAATCCACTTGTGACACAAAGGCGGGATCAAAAGCCGTCAGATAATCGTCCGCCACGGCAAGCCCGCTGCCGCCCGGGCCGCCGACTGCATAGAACAAGATGCCCTTGCTGGGTTCCGTCGCCAGATTGACCGCAAAGGTGATTGCCAGATTGGCGTCCGATGTATTCTGGCGGTGATCGCGCGGTACTTGCAGGGTCAGGCAGGTCAGTGCGCCGATCTCGCACGGGCCCGCGCCGAGGGCGACGAGGGTTTGTGCCAGTCCGACAGATGTTGCCATACCAGGATCGCGCTTATTTTGGGTTTCAGCACCGGCCTGAGCGGGTTGCATCAAAGCCAGCGCTAACGCCAGAACTGCCCCATAGCTTTGCATATTGCCCCCGTTTGTTGTGATATCAATACCCTAGGCTCGCATCCGGACAGCGGCAAGTCGTGTGTAGTAGGGCAAGGCCTGATCGGCGAGGCGGGCGTAGTTTCCGCCCAAATCCGGCAACTGCCCTTCGGCCCTTTCAAAGCCCGTGCTGCGATGCACGGCGCCATACCAATGGCTGGCCCATATACCATCAGCAGTATTCCCACCGGCCGGCCAGCGCAGCATTTTGTGCGAAAACGGAATGCCGAGGGATGTGCAGAGATTGCGCAAAGCCGCCTCTGGGTTCATGCGGATGTCGTCGCTGTCGATCACCAACGGGACGCGTCCCGACCAGTCTGCCACCTCGTCAAACAATTCCGCCTGTTGCACGAAACCGATGTCGGCCAGTGACGCGCCTTCGCGCTTTTTGGCATAGCTGGCCACGACCCGGGCCGGGTGCCGGACCAAAAAAACATTGGTGCAGGACCGCATCCAGCGCCGGTCAAATTCCGGAATCATGTGTAATGTCATATGCTTCTGATAAAACAGCCGATGCCCGCCCGGGATCGGCCCTTTGCAGGCCGCCGCGACATGATCCGGGTCGGCCTTGTGCGTGGCGATGATTTCGTCCCGCATCGGGTGGTTGATTCCCGTTGCATCCAGGTAGGCTGCATAGAACGGTTCATCCCAGACCGCGCAGTCGCCCCGTGCGGCAAAGGCATACATCAACGCCGTTGACAGGTTCCGGGGACCGGACCACATGGCTATTCGCATCGTATTTTCCACGTATTTTTTGCGTATTCAATCCGTATGTCATCCGTACATACATCAGACGCCGACCAGTTCCTTGTAGAGCCCGCGCAAGCGTTCGGTTACGGGTCCGATCTGCCCGGTGCCGATTGTGCGTCCGTCGATCAATCCGACGGGTGTTTGCGCGCCGAAGGTGCCGGTCAGAAACGCCTCATCCGCCGAATAGACATCCACCAGGCTGAAGTTCCGCTCATACACCGGGATGCCGTTTGCGCGGCACAGATCGATCACCTTGCCCCGCGTGATGCCTTGCATGCAGTAGTCGCCGGTTGAGGTCCAAACCGCGCCTTTGCGCACGATGAAAAAGTTGCAGGCGTTGGTGGTGTTCACAAAGCCATGCACGTCGAGCATCAGCGCCTCATCCGCCCCGGCCTTTTCTGCCGCGATGCAGGCGAGGATGCAGTTCAGTTTGCTGTGGCTGTTCAGGCGCGGGTCTTGTGTCATCGGCAGACCCCGCAGATGCGGAACGGTGGCCAGCCGGATGGGGCGGGGCTGTTTGGGTTTTGAATGTTCCATGATGATTGCAACGGTCGGCCCCTGTTGCGACAGGCGCGGATGCTGAAACGGACGGGTCTTGACCCCGCGCGTCACCATCAGGCGGGCGTGAGCATCGGTTTGCATCGCGTTGGCGGCCTGCGTGTCGCGCAGTGCCTGTTTGACCTGATCCGGGGTCATGCGGATATCCAGATCAATCGCCTTTGCCGCCTCGAACAGCCGTTCGATATGGTCATCCAGAAAAGCCCAACGTCCGTCATACAGACGGATGCCTTCCCAGACCCCGTCCCCCAGCATGAAACCGGCGTCGTAAACGCTGACCACGGCCTGCGCCTTGGGCAGGATCTGGCCGTTCACATAGATCAGGATCGTCTCGTTCCGGGCGTCTTCTTCGGAGTGGTGGGTGTGGGTCTGGTCGGTCATGTCGCCTCCTGCGTCGGTGCAGGCTAAACTGCGGGGCGGGGCGGGCCAAGGGGGCAAGCACGGGTGTTGACCGGATATCGGTGCGGGGTGTCGCGATGCACGAGATGCCCGGGGTTGTTTCGTTGCCCTGCGGGTTTTCCGAAGAAATTTTCGCGGGGCGGGAATAGGGCGGCGTTGTGGAGCGTAAAGCATACGAGCACGGCACATGTGCTTGTGAACCCAGCTTGTTCAAAAGGAACGTTGACATGAAACTTATCGCAGCTGCTGTTTTCAGCCTGATTGCAACCGGTGCCATGGCAGGCCCTGTCGGAACTGCCAAGACCGGTCTTGGCGATGTTCTGGTCGCTGAAAACGGAATGACGCTTTATACATTCGCCAAGGATACGGCGGGCGTTTCGAACTGCAACGATGACTGCGCCGCGAAATGGCCACCTTACATCGTGGATGAAAGCATGAAGGTGGACGGCACCCTGTCGATCATCGAGCGCAAGGATGAGACTTATCAGTTGGCGCAGGGTGGCATGCCCTTGTATTTCTGGATGAATGACAAGGCGGCAGGCGACACCACGGGCGACGGCGTGGGCGGCGTATGGAGCGTGGCGCGGCCCTGATCGGGACATTGCCCCGTGCGCGCGGGAATTGTGATGATGGCGGGGCACTTCGGTGCCCCGTTTTCGTATTGGCGGGATGGGGTCAGATGGTCCGCGCCGATTGGGCAATTTCGGGCAAACCTGAATAGCCTTTTGGCCCGATGAGGATCACCTGTGCGCCGGGAATGCCCCAGACCATGGCATCAAACCCATTCAGGCTGCGGGCGTTGGCGCTGTCGGTTGCGGGTTTGTCGCTGGCAATAAAGCACAAGGCGATGACGGCACCCGCCTTATCGCGATACATCAACTGTCCCACGGGTTTGCCGCTTGCCACCAACAGGCGGCCGCCTGCGAAGGTAAGACCCCGTGATGTCAGATCGGGGATCGGAAAATCGACGCCAACGTTCTTTGCGAACCAGTCTTTGATGTGGTCTGCGTCAGATGCGGGCACTTCGGCCAGATGCCGGGTTTGGGTGGCATAGACGGCATGGTATTCGTTGATCTCGGCGATCCAGTCGCGCGGGGGGCCGGACGGCTGCGCCAGATAGCCGCCGACAGCCCCAAAGGCGATCAGCGCCAGACTGGCGGCCAGCGCGGACCAGACTGGCATGCGGCCAGCAAGGCGCAGGGCCGGGGGGAGCGTGGGTGCATTGCTGACGGCCCGTGCTAGCGAAAGCGGCATCGGCGCGTTCAGCATCATCGCAAAATCCGCTTTTGCCGCGTCGTTCGCCGCTGTCAGTTCGGCCAGTTCGGCCCGCAGACCTTCGTCATGCGTCAACTGTTCACGAAGTTCGGCCGCGTCGGCGGGGCTGAGGGCGCCGTCGAGATAGGCCGACAATCT
>JANMDH010000381.1:0-2048 GCA_031376195.1 Gemmobacter sp.
CCATTCACCCGCAACGCCGCATCACCGCAGCCCGCCACCTCGTCCGCCTCGCGGTGCGCCCGCACATCCATCCACAATAGCGCCGGGCGCAGCGGATTGCCCCCGCTGTCCAGCGCCACCACCGTGCATGATGTCGTATCCGCCGCAATCGCCGTGATCTGATCCGCCCCGATCCCGGCAGCCGCCAGGGCCGCATGCACCGCGATACCTGCGGCATGCCACCAGTCATCCGGCGTCTGTTCCGCCTGCCCCGGTTCCGGAAAACTGGTCTGATACGGCCCCTTGCCCACGCCCCGCGCCCGACCTGCCAGATCAAACACATGCGCCCGCAGGCTTTCCGTCCCCCCGTCAATCCCGATCACATACGCCATTGACACACGATCCCGTTGGGTTTCTGCACCTGCAATGCCGCAACTGCACTATTGTGCAACCATCGCACATTTGTGATAGACGTTGACGCAGACCCGGGTCAAGCGTTTAGTTGGCCCTGCACCCGCGCCCCCAACGGATACGCCACCGATGACCCTTCCCTCCCTTGATACCGATGATCTGGTCCGCGTCGCCTGGCTCTATCACATCGGACAGATCAGCCAGGAAGAGGTCAGCCGCCGCCTCGGCATCTCCCGCTTCAAGGTGATCCGGTTCCTCGCCGAAGCCCGCGAACGCGGCCTCGTCCGCTTCAGTCTCGAACATGAAACCACAGGCACCCTCGCCCTTGCTGACCGCCTGACCCAGACCTTCAACCTGACCGAGGCGCAGGTCGCCCCGGTTCCGGGTGGCATGGACGACGCCGATTTTGCCCGACGCGCCGTCGGCATCGTGGCCGCCGCCTTTCTGGCCAGGATCGGCCGGCCCACAGGCACCCCCCTGACCGTCGGCGTCGGCTGGGGGCGCACCGTTGCCGCCATGGTCCAGGCCCTCACCAGCCTGCACAACCCCGACCTGCGCTTTGTCTCGCTCATGGGCTCCATGACGCGCACCTCCGATACAAGTCCCGTCGATGTCTGCACGCGTCTGGCCGCCTTGACCGGCGGCTCCGCGATGTTCCTGCCCGCCCCCTTCCTGTGCGACAGCGAAGCCGACTGCCAGATCGTGCTGAACCAGCGTCTTGTCCGCGAAGCCTTGGTCGCCGCGCGCGAGGCGCAGTATGCCATCATCAGTGTCGGCGAATGCACCGCCGATGCGCTCGTCTACAAAAGCGGCATCCTGACCCGCGACGAGGCGCAGGCGCTCCACCGCGCCGGGGCCGTCGGCGATACGACCGGCAAATTCTTTCGCGCCGACGGCACTTTGGCGGCAACCGACCTTAACCTGCGCGCCCCCTCGATCAGTCTGGGCGATCTGGCCAAAACCGATGTGATGCTGCTCGCCGCAGGCCGCGCCAAGACACGCGCCACCCTCGCCGTCCTGCGCGCGGGCTTTGTGCGTCGCCTCATCGTGGATGAAACCGTGGCCATGGAATTGCTGGCAACAGCGTGACGCACCAACGAAAGGAACGGCGATGAAAGGTTTTGGGGTTCACACCAGCATGTGGACAATGCGCTGGGACCACGCAGGTGCCGAACGCGCCGTGGCCGAGGCGGCCCGCTACGGAATGGATTTTCTGGAAATTGCCCTGATGAACCCCGCCGCCGTCGATACGCACCATACCCGCACCCTGCTGGAACAGAACGAAATGCCCGCTGTCTGTTCGCTGGGCCTGCCCGAACACGCATGGGCGTCGGTCCGCCCCGACGCCGCCATCGAATACCTGACCCTCGCTCTCGACAAGACCGCCGAAATGGGCTGCCTCGCGCTCAGCGGCGTTACCTTCGGCGGGATCGGCGAACGCACGGGCCGCCCGCCCACACCCGGCGAATATGACAATGTCGCGCGGGTTCTGACAGCGGCGGCAAAACATGCCAAATCCCGCGGGCTTCTGTTCGGCATCGAACCCGTGAACCGTTATGAGAACCACTTGATCAACACCGGCTGGCAGGCCGTGCAGACGATCGAACGCGTGGGCGCCGACAACCTGTTTCTCCACCTCGATACCTATCACATGAACA
>JANMDH010000449.1:0-3450 GCA_031376195.1 Gemmobacter sp.
CGACGCCTGCCACCAAGCCCGCCATCACACCCCCACGTATCTTTGAAACTGCGGGGCGGTGGCGGTCAGGCCCTGCGCCGACACCGCGTCGGCCACCACGCCGTTTTCGACGAAGGCCACCTGATCCGCCATCATCAGCACTGCATCGACCCGCTGTTCCACCAGAACCACCGCCACACCCTGCGCTTTCAGCGCCATCACCGTATCGCGGATCAGGGCAATCATGCTGGGCTGCAGGCCTTCGGTTGGCTCGTCCAGCAGCAGGACGCGGGGTTCCAGACACAAAGCGCGGGCAAGGGCGAGCATCTGTTGTTCGCCGCCCGACAGGGTTTTCGCGGGTTGCGACAGGCGTTCGCGCAGGCGGGGGAACAGGGCCAGCACATGGTCACGCACCGCCGGACCCTTGCCGCGCGTCAGCAGGCCGACCTCGATATTCTCGGCCACTGTCATGTCCGCGAACAGGCGGCGGCCCTGGGGAACATAGCCGATCCCCATGCGCGGCACCTGATGCGGGGGCAGACCTTCGATTGCCGTGCCGTTCAGCAGGATCTGCCCGCCACTGGCAGGCGTCAGGCCCATGATCGCGCGCAGGGCGGTGGTCTTGCCCGCGCCGTTGCGGCCCATCAGGCAGGTGACTTCGCCCGCGCGTGCCGTAAACGACAGGCCGCGCAGAACCTGCACGGGGCCGTAACCTGCGGTGACGCCGTCAAGCACCAGCATGGACGCCCCCGAGGTAGGCGGCCTGCACCGACGCGTTCGCACGGATGTCGGCGGGGGCACCGGTGGCCAGCACCTGGCCTGCGTTCAGGACGGTGATCCTGTCGGCGAGGTCCATCACGACGGACATGTTATGTTCGATCAGCAGGATGGTGGTGGCGGGGACCAGACTGCGCACCAGTATCTTGAAACTGTCGATTTCAGCGTTGGCAAGGCCCTGGGTGGGTTCATCGAGGATCAGCAGGCGTGGCTTCAGCGCCAGTCCCATCGCGATTTCCAGCAGGCGTTGATGGCCGTAGGACAGGGTTCCTGCCATCTGATCCGGGCGATCATCCAGACCTACGCGATCCAGCGCCGCCAGCACATCGTGGCGCAGATTGCGACTGCCGCGCTGGGCGGCGAGGGCGATGTTGTCAAAAACTGTCAGTTGTGGGTAGATCGAGGTGATCTGGAAGGTGTAGGCGATGCCAAGCCCGACACGGGTATGGGCGGGCAGGCGGGTGATGTCCCGCCCGTCGAACCCGATCGTCCCCGATTGCACCGGAACGCGGCCTGACAGCAGGCTGACAAAGGTGGTCTTGCCCGCCCCGTTCGGCCCGATCAGGGCGTGAACCTCGCCTTCATTCAGGTCGAAATCTACGCCGTCCACGGCGCGCAGGCCGCCAAAATGCCGGGTGAGATTGCGCGCGGACAGCAGGGTCATGGCAGCCATTTCAGCCCCCGTTCCCGCAGGGTTCCCAGAATGCCGCGCGGGGCGAACAGGACGAGGATCACCAGCGCCAGACCCACGACGAACAGGGTGGCACTGGTGTAACTGCTGGCGGTGTCTATCAGATAGAACATCACCAGCGCCCCGAGGAACGGCCCCGCGACCGTCCCTGCGCCGCCCAGAAGTACATATAGGAGTGGCAGGATCGAATACTGTATTGTCGCAAAACTCGCCCCGACATAGCCGAACAGCGTCGCATAGGCGGCCCCCGCCAGCCCCGCATAAGCCCCCGAAATCACCAGTGCCGCCAGTTTCACCGTGAACGGGTTGTAGCTCAGCATCCGGCTGCGTTCCTCATTCTCGCGCATCGCCACCATGACGCGGCCAAAGCGGGACCGGATCAGCCACAGGTTCAGGATCATGGCGGCGGCAAAGATGATCAGGGCCAAGGCATAGCGCGGCGCATCCTGCGACAGATCGTGGCCTGCGATCATCCGGCTGGCGGGGGGGGGCACGAACCCTTCGTCCCCGCCCGTGACCGCGCCGAAATACAAAAGCGTCAGGTATCCCGCTTGGGCGAACATCAGTGTCACGATCATGAACGACACCCCCGCCGTGCGCAGGGCCAGCACCCCGACCGCCGCGGCCATCACACCCCCGCAGATCAGCCCGGCAATCAGGGCGGGCAGTGCGGTTGCGCCGTGAAACTGCGCCAGCATTCCGCCGCCGTACATTCCGGCGGCAAAGAACAGCGCGTGACCAAGGGACAGAAGGCCGGTGTAGCCGAAAGCGATGTTGTAGCCCATCGCGAACACCGCCAGCACCATGATGCGCGACAGGTTGGTGGCGTGGTAGGTGGGCAGCACCAGAAAGGCCCCTGCCAACAGGGTCAGCAGCCCCAGATGCAGGCCCCAAACCTTCATGCGGGCTTTGCCCCGAACAGGCCTTGCGGGCGGAACACAAGCACCATGGCGACCAGCAGGGTGGCCACGATCTTGGCCAAGGTGGGTGCATAGAACGTGGACAGCACCCCGTCCGACAACCCGATCAGCAGGGCCGCGACAACTGTCCCGCGCAAGGAACCCAAGCCGCCGATGATCACCACGATGAACGACAAAAGCAAAGGATCGCCCCCCATCAGGTAATGCGCCTGTTGGATCGGCACGACCAGAACTGCCGCCACAGCCGCCAATCCTGCGCCCAGCGCGAAGGTGCCCGCATAAACCCGGTCGACATTGATGCCGAAGGCCTGTGCCGTATCCCGGTCCATCTGCGTGGCGCGCATGATCAGGCCCGCCTTGCTGCGCGTCATCACACACCAGACGCCCCACAGCACCAGACCCGCCGCCACGATGACGGCCAGTTTATAGCCCGAATAGCCGAACCATGGCAGTTGGATACGCCATGTGAACGGGGCCTCGACTGGCCGCGCGTCGGGGCCGAAAAAGGTCAGGGCTGCCTGCTGAATGATATACAAAAGGCCGATTGTGGCCACGATGGTCGCTTCGGGCGCATAGTTCAGGCGGCGCAGGATCAGGCGGTCGGCCAGTGCCGCCACCCCGGCCACGATCAAGGGGCAAATTGCCAGCGCCACCAGAAACCCCACCCATGGCGCACCGGGCACCGCCTGGGTGACGAACCACGCCAGCACTGCGCCAAGCATGAAAAACTCGCCATGCGCGACGTTGACCACGCGCATCACGCCGAATGTCAGGGACAGTCCAACGGCGGTCAGGGACAGCACGGCGGCGGTCACGAGGCCTTCCATCAGGGCGAGCAGAAGATACGGGCCGAAGGACATTCAGGGGCTTTCGAGGCGGGAAGTTCAGTGTGTCAAACGTTTAGCGCGCAACTCCCCCTTCCCTCGTGGGAGGGGGTTGGGGGAGAGGGCCTTGTGCGAGGGTTTGTCACCATGGCACCCCCCACCCCAACCCTCCCCCACAAGGGGGGGAGGGGGAAGCTGCGGTCGGCTTCAACCCTCAAAAGGCCATCGCCGTGTAATCCACTGCGTCCTCGTACAAGCC
>JANMDH010000458.1:0-3395 GCA_031376195.1 Gemmobacter sp.
CCGCCCTGCCCTGATCCGCAACCGTGCCCGCGCGGCCCGCGCGCCAGTGACGTTCCTGCAGGATGAAGTTCTGTCCGATGTTCAGGAAAGACTGACCGAGGTTAATAAATCGTTCAGATCTGTGGCGATCGTAACGGGGCATCCGGATTTCTGGCGGGCAGCGTTTCGCGATGCGACGATTGTGCCGGATGACGATATGCTGATGCTGAACCCATTGGCGCATGATCTGGTGATTCATGTGCTGTGCCTGCACTGGGCGAATGACCCGGTTGGGCAACTCGTCCAGTCACGCCGCGCGTTGCAGGCGGATGGGCTGTTCCTTGGGTATTTGTTCGGTGGTCAAACCCTTGCCGAACTGCGCGCCGTGCTGGCGCAGGCGGAATCTGAAGTGACGGGCGGCTTGTCCCCGCGCGTCCTGCCCATGGCCGAAATCCGCGATCTGGGGGGGCTTTTGCAGCGCGCAGGCTTTGCCCTGCCCGTGGCCGACAGCCTGTCGCGCAGGGTCAGCTACCGCGATATGGCGCATTTGATCAGTGATCTGCGGGGTATGGGCGAACAGAACGCCCTGGCCGGACGCCTGCGCCAACCGACGCGCCGTGCCGTTTTCAAGAGGGCGAGGCAGCTTTATGCCGACTCTTTTGGTGATGAGACAGGCCGCATCCACGCCAGCTTTGACATCCAGTGCCTGACCGGCTGGGCCCCGCATGACAGCCAGCAAAAGCCGCTTCGCCCCGGTTCCGCCGCCCAAAATCTGGCCGATGCGTTGAATACCCGCGAAATCCGACTGTCGGATGGGCGTGCCAGCGGTTGACCCCGCCGTCAGCACCGTTATGTCCTGAATCAAACCCGACTGAAGGACTGCCATGATGCTGGATGCCAAATCGGCCCAGGCCCATTCGCCCGTTTCTGCCGCCCTGATCCCTGCGGGACAAGGGCGTCTGGCCCACGCGCCTGCCGACCACCCGCCGGTGCGCCGCGCCAAGATCGGAGTTCTGTTGGCCAATCTTGGGACACCCGATAATTACGACTACTGGTCGATGCGCCGGTATCTGAACGAATTCCTATCCGACAAGCGGGTCGTCGATTATTCCGCCTGGCTTTGGCAGCCGTTGTTGCAGTTGGTGATCCTGACGAAACGGCCCTTTGCCTCGGGGGCGAATTACAAGCTGATTTGGAACACGGAGAAAAACGAAAGCCCCCTGCTGACCATCACCAAGGATCAGACTGCCGCGATTTCAAAGGCGATTAGTGTTCTGCATGGCGACGCGGTCATGGTGGATTTCTGCATGCGCTATGGCAACCCTTCGACACAAAGCAAGGTGCGTGCAATGGTAGAGGCGGGGTGTGAAAAGATCCTGTTTTTCCCGCTTTATCCGCATTACGCGGGGGCGACTTCTGCCACGGCAAATGATGCGTTCTTTCGCGTTCTGATGAAGGAAAAGCGCCAGCCCGCCGCGCGAACGGTGGCCGAGTATTTCGACCATCCGCTGTATATCGACGCCCCGGCGCAATCGGTGGAGCGGGCCTATGCGGGGCTGGAACAGCGGCCCGATGTGCTGGTGGCCAGCTATCACGGTATGCCGCAGCGTTACCTGCGGCAGGGTGATCCCTATCACTGCCAATGCCAGAAAACGACCCGCCTGCTGCGCGAACGGCTGGGCTGGGACAAGGGCAGCATCGACACGACCTTCCAGTCGGTATTTGGGCCGGAACAGTGGCTGAAGCCTTACACCGTTGAACATGTTGCCGAATTGGCGAAGCAGGGGAAAAAACGGATCGCGGTGATGGCGCCGGCGTTTTCGGCGGATTGCATTGAGACGCTGGAAGAAATCAACGGCGAAATCCGCGAGGCGTTCGAACATGCGGGGGGGGAGGAATTCACCTATATCCCCTGCCTGAACGACGACGATGCGCATATCGCGGCATTGGTCGCGGTGATCGGGGAAAATCTGGGGGGCTGGATCAAATGAGAAAGGCGGCCCGGAGGCTGCCTTTTTCAGATCATTTCCGTCAGGTCAAACCAGCAGAACCTGCGTTCCCAGAACGGCAAGGCCGAAGAGTTCGGCAATATGTTCGTTGTAAAGCCCGATGCACCCATTCGATGACGCGCGGCCGATCTTGCGCGTATCGTGCGTGCCGTGGATGCGGTAGGCGGGCCAGCTGAGCCACATGGCATGCGTGCCAAGCGGGCTGTCAGGACCGGCCGGAATGTAGTCGGGCCATTCGGGGTTGCGGATTTTCATTTCGGCAGTTGGACGCCAATCCGGGCCGACGACCTTTTTGATGATTTCGGTGCGGCCCGTGCGGGTCAATTCAGGGCTGAGCGGCACGGACGTCGGATAGAGTTTGTAGACCGACTGATCTTCGGACCAATAGTGCAAGGCCCGCGAGCGGGTGTCGGCGAGAATTGCCCCGCCCTTTGTGTCGGCGAAATACGGACGCCAATCCAGCATCCGAAAGCTGGAGACGTTGTTGCGGACATCCGGCGTCGCGTCGAATACCGTGGTGCCGTCCTGCACCTGAGCCAAGACAGGCCCGGCCGCCGCTGCACCCAACACCGCTGCCGCCCCCGCCATCAATACCCGGCGGTTTGGTTTTTCAAAGCTGTCGTTGCCCATTTATGCCTCATTCCTTGGCTTTTCCCTATCTTTTAGACCCCCTGCCCGCCCTGCGCAATTCAAAGCGGCGTTACATCGGCGGATAAACGCAGAGGATGGGTTTGAACCTTCCCGCACTTGTCGTTACACAACGCCGAAAGAAGATGAGGCAGATGATGCAGAGACGGTTCGTTCTGGCGCTGGGCAGCGTGGCTTTTCTTGCGGCTTGTGGTGGGGGTGCGGGATCGCAGCTGGGGGCGGATGGCAAGCCGCTGCCGCAGCGGTATGAGATCACGCCGGCCAACACGAACGACATCTATTTCCGCCTGCTGGACAGCGTGAATTCGCTGCGTCAGGGCCGCAATCTGCCGCAGGTTGCCTTCAACGCCGAACTGAATGCCGCCGCCGCCACCCATTCGCGTGACATGTCGGTGCAGAACCGCCCCTGGCATTTCGGGTCGGACGGATCATCCCCGCTGACCCGTGTGCAGCGTGTCGGATACCGGGGACGGCTGGCGGGAGAGCTGATTTCAGAGACTTACGAGACGGAACTGGAAACACTGTCCGCATGGATGGCGGATGCCGATACGCGCGCCGTGATCCTTGATCCTGCCGTGACCGAACTGGGTTTTTCCTGGTGGCAGGAACCCAACGGCAAGATCTGGTGGACCCTGTTGACCGGCACCGCCGGCGCCACGCCGTTCCAGAGTGTCAGCCCGTCGGTGAACCCGATCATTCCGGGAAGTTCAGCGTTTTCGCGGTGATTTGCCGGAAAGACGAGCGTTCGGTATACTAACC
>JANMDH010000471.1:0-2746 GCA_031376195.1 Gemmobacter sp.
AGGCGGAACAATTGGGCGTGGCGGCACGGCTGATCGCGTCCACATCCGATCTGGATGCGATTGCGGGGGGCGAGCGGGACCTGCCGCTGATGCACGGCTGGCGGATGGAGGCGTTCGGCGAAGACGCGATGCGCCTGTGTAGGGGCGAGATTGCACTGTCGGCCAAGGGGAACGACGTGCGTATTGTGCGGCTTTCGGGGGGCGCTTTATAAGTTGCTCATCCGCCCTGACGGGCGATGGCGCGAGCGAGGTCGCCCGTGAGGGCGGATGAGCGGGGTTTGGCAGGACGGGTGGCGAATGCCCGATCAGCGCCCTGAGGAGCGTGCGTTGAGTTCGCCTTGAACGATGATCTGGCGGATTTCTTCCAGTTTCTGGGTTGAAACGAAGTCCGCAACTGTGACCTGACGCGAAAACTCGGTCGATACGCGGGCCGCGATTGGCGGGGGCACCAGACGGAAATCATAGATCAGGCGGCCCTGATCATCCACGTCGCGCGCCACCAGTTCGCCCGACCAATGCCCCTGCGTCGGGGGCAGGCCCGTGGCACGCACGATGGCCCCACCTGGCATCGGTTCGACGGACATCGACACAACCTGCTGCACGAGCGGGCGCGGATCAGCCTGATCAACCGACGAGACAAGTGCGACGGGTGCCGCGGCCTGCGACCGCCCGAACCAGTTCAACGGGTTCAGGCGCGATTCGCGCAGGCCCCCGCAGGCCGACAGGGTCAGCGTCAGCATCAGGGTGGCCAATAGGGGCAATCTCATCACGCGCATCCTCGTCCTTACCTGTGCTTGGGTATCTGATCATCCCCGGTTTGAAAAGCCGCCCCGCACTGGACCTTTGCATCCTGTCACCCTACTTGAAGGACAGGACGATAGGAGACGTGCTGTGGCCACCCCCGCCTTTGAAGTGATCGCCGAAGATTTCGCCTTTCTGGACGACTGGGAAGACCGTTATCGCCACCTGATCGAGGTCGGCAAGGCGATGCCACCGCTCGATCCGGCGTTCAAGGTGCCAGCCTTCAAGGTGGACGGCTGCGCCAGTCAGGTCTGGATCAGGCCGCAGCTGGATCAGGGCCGGATGGCGTTTCAGGGCGACAGCGACGCGATGATCGTGCGGGGGCTGATCGCCCTGCTGCATGCGCTTTATGTTGACGTGCCGTTGACCGAGGTGGCCGGTGTTGACCCGGTTGCTGAATTCGGGCGGCTGGGCCTGAACGACCATCTGTCCGCGCAGCGGTCGAACGGGGTGCGGGCGATGGTCGAAAGGATCAGGCGGCTGGCGGCACAGGCGGCTTAGACGGGCGTGAAGGCTAGGGTCACCATGGCGGTGGTCAGCGCGGCGGAGGCGGTGATGGATGCCGTGCGGGGCCAGTTGTAGCGGATCAATTCCGCGATCACCGCATCATCCTTGCCATTTTCCAGCCGGTTATGGCGGGGAATTTCAAGGCGGACCGTCACCAGCAGCCCGATGATCCCGGCGAGCAGGTTGCCCCATACCAGTGCTGCGGGCACAGCGTCAGTCTGCCAGATCAGCAGCACGACCGGCATGACGAAAGACAGAAAGCCCGGAACGATTACCGAGAGCGGAATGCTGGCGACGTAGAATTGGTGATAGGCGCCGTAGCCCGTTTCGGCAACTTGGCCGAACAGGGGGTAGACGGTGGTCTGGCAGAACCAGATGATGCCCATGTTGTACCACTGCAGGCAGAGGGCGATCAGCAGAAGGGCGTGAGAAAGTGTCATTGCAAGGCCCCCACTATACGTGCTGACACAGTCGGCTGCCGTGCGTCGCGGATCAGGATCGCCAGAAAAAGGACCATCGAGCCCAGGCACAGGAGCGTGCCCGCGAGGCCGATCGGAAAGACCACCGCCTCCACAGTATCGCTGGTGGTGGTCAGATAGATGGCAAGGCCGCCGGTAAAGGCCGGAACGCCGATGGCCCCGCAGCCGACCTGAACTTTATCAAGCAGGGTCGTTTGTCGCCGCAGACCCCGGTGATACAGGCCGAAAAGTGTCATCGTGACCCAGCCGATCAAGTTCAGTTGGGCGCGCGTCGGGGCGAGGCTGTGATCGCCGCTGACCCCCATCCAGATGCCGAGGCACATGCCCGCGGTTCCGCACAGGGCGTCGAAAATAAAGCAGAAGTAGTCGATACGCATAATACGGTGTCTTTCTTCGGGGATTGCGGATGGGCCGCCCTCAGGTGCCGCGCTGAAACAGGCGGGGCGGAGGGCAGTCGGATTTTTGCAGGCTCTGCATGCTTTCGGCCAGATCGGCCAGATCGGACCGATTGACGCCGAGCACCGCCAGCATGCTGTCGTCAAGCGCCTGCATGTCGCGGAGCGCCTGCAGACATTGACGACGGATGTAGGCGCGGAAGAATGCCCCGCCTACACCCGCCGCAAGTAGTTTAGATTGCTTGGTCATCGCCTGCCGTTTGTCCGGAGACAGGCTGTAAATCATCGCCTTCATAATTCTGGTCCTTGCGGGCAGTTAAAATCGCAGCCCTGTGTCAAAAAATACCCAAAGGCGGGGTCAGATCACCCCGGCCAGCCGGATGATTGGCGTTCTGATGCCTGCGCATGGATGCAAGCGTGTGAACCACCGTGGAACTTGGCCGCCGAATCATGGTAATTGTCCGACTTATTGCAGGATCGTTTCCATGACGGTGAATATTTCGATCAACGTGCTGGGTGAACTTGGGGTCACCTGCGAGGGGCGGCCGGTTGTTTTGCCGCCGT
>JANMDH010000486.1:0-8914 GCA_031376195.1 Gemmobacter sp.
AGCCTTTGGTTCTGGATCGTGCTTGTCGTCTTCTGGTCGCTGAGCAGTCATTTTGTCTTGGGCGTGCCCTATGACATGGTCATCAGGGCCCGTCGGTACGGGGGCGAGGCTGATCAGGATCTGTATGACATGGTCCGGGTCAGCACCAATCGCATTCTGTACATCGTGAACAAGGCGGCGGTGCTGCTCATTTGTGTGGCGATGTTCTGGTTGTCGATCTTTGTCACTTTGGCGTTCTACTACGACATAGAATTTGCCCAAGCGATGCTGTGTTTCTATGTCCCGTTCCTGATTATTTCGGCGCTGTCGGTCAGGGCGGCCCGGCGCATCAAAGCCACGGATCCCACAGGCGCCGTTCTGCAACGACGCCTTCTGTTCCATCGGTTGTCTATCCAAGCCCTTGGGATGTTCTTTGTTGCAGGAACATCGCTTTGGGGGATTTGGCAAAATCTGCATGAAGCCATTTTTTAGCGTTACAGCGGGCGACAAAACGCGACCAAGTGCAGGGATTATCCGATGACGACAACCTCGACCGGGCAGACGATCATTCTGGGCGGCGCGCCGGAGGGGTTCGATGCTGTCTTGTTGGCGCGCGAACTGGAACGCGGTGCGCCGGTTCTGCACATCGCGCGCGACGACAAACGGATGGAGGCGATGCGGATCGCCTTGTCGGTCGTTGCCCCACAAATTGCGGTGCTGGATCTTCCCGCGTGGGACTGCCTGCCGTACGATCGCAGTTCGCCCAACCCTGATATCGCCGCGCGCCGCATGGCCACGCTGGCCGCTCTGGCGCAGGGGATCGGTGGGCCATTTGTTCTGCTGACCACCCTGAATGCCGCCACCCAGCGTCTGCCGGCGCGCGACGTGCTGCGGGCGGCATCCTTTCGCGCAACCGTGGGCCAACGGGTTGACGAGGCGGCGCTGAAAACATTCCTGTCGCGTATGGGGTTTTCACCTGTCACCACAGTGACCGAACCCGGGGATTTTGCGTTGCGTGGCGGCATCATCGACATCTACCCGCCGGGGCCGGGTGGGCCGGTGCGGCTCGATTTCTTCGGCGATGTGCTGGACGGCGCGCGGCGGTTTGATCCCTCCACACAGCGAACGACGGAAAAACTGACCAGCATTGATCTGTCGCCGGTCAGCGAAGTCATCCTGGACGAGGCGGCGATCACGCGGTTCCGTCAGAACTACAGGATCGAATTCGGCACGGCGGGCACGGATGATCCGCTTTATGAAGCGGTAAGTGCGGGGCGCAAACATCAGGGAATGGAACACTGGCTGCCGTTTTTCCATGAAAGGCTTGAAACGATTTTTGACTATCTGCCGGGCGCATCGGTGATGTTGGACGATCAGTTGACACCAGCGCGGCTGTCGCGATGGGAAGGCATTGACGACCAATACGATGCACGGCGCGAGGCGATGACGGCGCGCGGACGAATGGATACGGTCTATAAACCTTGTGCGCCAGGTTTGCTGTATCTGGATGATGCGGCGTGGGACGAAGTGTTGGCCTCGTTCCGGAAGATCCAGTTTTCCCCCCACGCGCAGGCACCGGGGCCGGGGGTTCTGGATGCAGGCGGGCGGTTGGGCCGCAGTTTCGCGGCGGAACGCCAGATGGAAAAGATAAGCCTGTTCGAGGCGTTGGCGGATCATGTTCGTGCAGTCAGGGCCGACAATCATGTGATCGTGGCGAGTTGGTCCGATGGCGCGCGGGAACGCCTGAAAGGCCTTCTGGCAGATCAGGGGCTTACCGGCGTCACGGAACTTGCCGACCTGCGGGGGTTGGCTAAAACCGGCACATCACTGATCACCTGGCCGTTGGAGCAGGGTTTTGTGGCCCCCGGTCTCGTAGTGATTTCAGAACAGGACGTGCTGGGTGACCGCCTGATCGGCAAGCCGAAGAAACGTCGCAAGGCGGAAAACTTCCTGCGTGAGGTCGATACGCTGACCCCGGGCGATCTGGTCGTGCATGTCGAACACGGGGTCGGGCGCTACAAGGGGTTGGAGACGATCCACGCCCTTGGCGCGCCGCATGACTGCGTGGCACTGGAATATGCGGATAACGCAAAACTGTATCTGCCCGTTGAAAATATTGAACTTCTGTCGCGCTATGGGCATGAAGAAGGCCTGCTTGACCGTCTAGGCGGTGGGGCATGGCAGGCCAAGAAGGCAAAACTTAAGGAACGTATTCGCGAAATTGCGGACCGGCTGATGCGGATTGCGGCGGAGCGGGCCTTGCGTGAGGCACCCGTTCTGGAAGTGCCGCATTCGATGTGGGAATCCTTTTCAGCTCGTTTCCCCTATACAGAAACCGATGATCAGTTGGCGGCGATCACCGATGTGGTGGCCGATCTGGAAAAGGGCAGCCCGATGGACCGCCTGATCGTGGGCGATGTTGGCTTTGGCAAGACCGAAGTGGCGATGCGCGCCGCCTTTGTGGCGGCCTTGTCTGGCATGCAGGTGGCAATCGTCTGCCCGACCACACTGCTCGCGCGGCAGCATTACCGCGCCTTTGCTGAACGGTTCCGGGGATTCCCGATCAACGTGCGGCCCCTGTCGCGGTTCGTATCGGTCAAGGACGCAAACGCGACCCGGGCAGGGATCACTGACGGGACGGTAGATATTTGCGTAGGCACCCATGCGCTGCTGGCCAAGGCGATAAGGTTCAAGAACCTCGGCTTGCTGGTCATTGATGAAGAACAGCATTTCGGGGTGACGCATAAGGAACGGCTAAAGGAAATGCGGTCAGAAGTGCATGTTCTGACCCTGACCGCGACACCGATTCCGCGCACCCTGCAACTGTCGCTGACAGGCGTGCGCGACCTGTCGATTATCGCCACGCCGCCGGTTGACCGTCTGGCCATCCGCACCTACGTCAGCGAGTTTGACACCATAACGATCCGCGAGGCACTGCTGCGCGAACGGTTCCGGGGAGGGCAATCCTTCTTTGTCGTGCCGCGCATTGCAGACCTGCCCGATATTGAGGATTTCCTGAAAACCCATGTGCCCGAGGTAAGTTACGTCATCGCCAACGGCCAGCTTGCGGCGGGCGATCTCGACGAACGGATGAACGATTTCTATGATGGAAAATATGATGTTCTGCTGGCCACCAGTATCGTGGAATCTGGTCTTGATATTCCAACGGCGAACACGATGGTCGTGCATCGGGCGGATATGTTCGGGCTGGCGCAGTTGTACCAGATCCGGGGCAGGGTGGGCCGGGCCAAGACGCGCGCCTATTGTTACCTGACGACGAAACCCCGCATGAAACTGACCCCGCAGGCAACAAAGCGTCTGAAACTGCTGGGCAGTTTTGACAGCCTGGGGGCAGGGTTCAACCTTGCCAGCCATGACCTTGACTTGCGCGGGGCGGGCAATCTGCTGGGCGAAGAACAGTCGGGGCATATCCGCGAAGTCGGTTATGAACTTTATCAGCAGATGCTGGAAGAAACGATTGCCAAGATCAAGTCAGGTGAATTGCAGGGGCTGACCTCGGGCGATGACCACTGGGCGCCAAACCTGAACCTTGGAGTGCCGGTGATGATCCCCGACACGTTCGTGCCCGATCTGGATGTGCGGTTGGGCCTGTATCGGCGTTTGTCAGGGCTGCAGACCAAGGTGGAGCTGGAGGGGTTCGCGGCAGAGCTGATCGACCGTTTCGGGCCGCTGCCGCGTGAAGTGAACACACTGATGCTGGTCGTGCGGATCAAAGCGATGTGCAAGCGGGCAGGAATAGCAAAGCTGGACGCAGGGCCAAAGGGGGCAACGGTGCAGTTCCATCAGGACAAGTTCGACAATCCGGCGGGACTGGTGGACTTCATCCGGGCGGAACAGGGCTTGGCCCGGGTGCAGGGCAACAAGATCGTGCTGACGCGGGACTGGAAAACCGAAGGTGACAGGATAAAGGGGGCCTTCGCAATTGCGCGGGACTTGGCTGAGAAAGTGGTGAGACTGAAGGCGAGTGCTGCTTAGGCGGTACGGGGCAGTTGCCGCATCAGCCAGAAAGCTAGGGTCGCAAAGACAGCAGTCGACGCCATGAGCGGTACAGCCGTTCCGTCAAACATCAGCCCGACGGGCACTGCCAAAGCCACCGATGCGACGGTTGAAATCGCCCCAATGACCGATGACGCCATCCCGGCGATATGTCCCACGGGTTCTAGTGCCAGCGCATTCAAGTTGCCGATGGTCAGGCTGGCCATGAAAAACACGCCGATGGTCCAGATCAGATAGGTTGGAAATGCCAAAGAGGCTGGCCACAGATGCAGGGCCGTAGTGACCACCATCACGCCAGACAGGATCATCTGCCCCGCCAGCGTCACCGTCACCATCCGGCGCATTCCCATCCGCATCACGAAAGACGCGTTCAGCAGGCTGCCGGCCCCCGCCATCACCGAGATCAGCGCGAACCAAAGCGGGAAACTGTCCGCCCGCCCGAATGTTTCGCCGAATATCTGTTGGGTGGAGGAAAGGGTGGCGAACAGACACGCATAGACGAGCGTCTGCACCATGATCGAAAGAACAATCGTCCGGTTCGAGAGAACTTCGTGCAAAGCCGACAATATGGGTGCCAACTGAAATTTGCGGCGCAGGGGCGTGGGCAAGGTCTCGGGTTGACGGATCATCAGCCAAAGGGTGGCCACCACGGAAAATACCACGAATGTCAGGAACACCGACCGCCAACCTGCGACCGCGATGATGAACGACCCAAGCAAGGGCGCAATCGCGGGCACCAGCATGAACACCATCATCACAAAACTGATCACTCGGGCCATGGCGCGCCCGCTATACAAATCCCGCACCATGGCGAGCGAGACAACGCGCGGTCCTGCCGCACCGAGACCCTGCAGCACCCGGGCCGCGAGAATGGTCTCCAAGCTGGGTGCCGCCCAAGCCAGCATCGCACCAAGGCAATACAGTGCCGCCCCGGCAATGATCACCGGCTTGCGCCCGAAACTGTCCGACAGCGGCCCGGTGAACAGGGTGCCGATGCCCATGCCCAGCACGAAGCTGGTGATGATCAGTTGTGCCGCGTTTGGGGCATTGGGTGTCAAGGCGCTGGCGATCTGCGGCAGGGCCGGCAGCATCGAGTCAATGGAAAAGGCAATCGTGGCGAAGAGCATTGCCATCATCGCAATGAATTCAGTCTGGGACAGGCGGGGGCGGGCTGCCCTGTCAATCGCCAGATCAATCATTGAACTGGCTGTCCCTTTGCCGTCAGTTCCTCGATCACCTGTGCCCACATCTGCGGCGGTTGCGCGCCCGACACGACATACTGGTCCGCAATGACGAAAGTCGGCACGGCGCTGATACCCCGGCTGCGCGCATGGGCATCGCGGTCGGTAATTGCCTGTATGTCGGCGTCCGATGCCAGAAGACGCGCCATCACATCCGCGTCCAACCCGATTTCGCCCGCCATCGCGGCAAGGGTGCCGGCATTGCCGATGTCGCGACCTTCGCGCCAATAGGCTTTGAACAGGGCCGACACCATCGCCGTCTGTTTGCCTTCCAACCCTGCCCAATGGATCAGGCGGTGGGCGTTCAGGGTATTCGGAATACGCGAGATTCTTGCGAAATCAATCGCCAGACCCGCCTCTTTCGAAACTGTTTCCAGATGCGCGGTGATACCCGACACCCGTTCGGCCCCGCCAAACTTGGCTTCCAGGTATGCCACCCGGTCCACGCCGTCGGGCCCCATATCGGGGTTCAACTGAAACGGATGCCATTCCACGGCAAATGGGTGGTCTGCCGTGTTTTCCAATGCCCGGTCCAGGTTGGCCTTGCCGATATAGCACCAAGGGCAAACCGGATCGGAAAAGACATCGAGACGGATCATTGTGGTGTCCTTTGGCATTCGGAATAGTGGCCAGATAAGCAGGATTTGCGCCGGATTCAATCGGCGTCAAAGCAAGCCTAGGTGTGCGTCACTGCCGGCGAAACTGCGCGGGCTAGAACCATCCCGAAACGCGGTTGGCCCCACCCGAGATATCGCGCCCGACGCCATCCACTGTCGCGCAAGCCGACAACGCAGAGAGAAGCGCCAAGATCACCAGTCTTTTGGTTATTTTCATCATGCCCGTCCTCAGCCGTTTTTTCTTTTTGTCTACTTGTCTTCATACCACCAGACATCAGGTAGAAATCCGATGAAATCGCCGTTTATCGGCGCTGTCGAAGGATAGTGCAAACGGCGGTCATGGGCAATCCGCGCGACATTTGCATACCAGATCGGGATGACATAACGACCGGCGGTCAGCAGCCGATCAAGGGCCTCTACCGCGTCACGAAAATCTTCCGGAGTTTTTGCGGCCAGCATTGTCACGATGATTTCGTCTATCGCGGGGGAGCTGATGCCAGGCCAGTTACGGCTACCGGGTTTTGTTCCGTTGACGGAACCCCAGTAATTCAACTGCTCATTTCCCGGGCTGAGTGTCAGGGCGCGAATATGATGTGTCATGTCAAAGTCGTAGACGTTCGTCCGTTCTTTGTATTGGGCTGCGTCAACAATCGTGATCCGCGCCTCGATGCCCAGACGCTTCAACGCCTCTACATAAATTTCGCTCACCGCAATTATATCGCCGCTGCCTTGCTGCAACAGGATTTCAAATGCGAAAGCTTCGCCTGCCGCGTTCTTCAGCACACCATCCTGCGTGGTCCAGCCTGCCGCGTCCAGCAGTTGGGTGGCAGCGCGGATGCCATTTCGGTTGGCTTCGGAACCATCGGCAACCGGCAGGACGTAGCCTTCCAATGTTCCCGGCAGAAGGTCAGCCGTGAAGGGTGTCAGAAGGTTGGCAACCGCCCCCTCCGCTGGTTTCCCCGGCTGCATTCCAAGGGCTGAGTTTGAAAAATAGGATTGAATACGCGGCTGCTGGCCGCCGGTGATCGTCTTGTTGATGAATTCAAAGTTGAAAGCCTGAATCAACGCCTCACGCACGCGCCAGTCGGCAAAGATCGGTTTGCGCAGGTTGAAGGCAAGCCCCTCAATACCGGACGGTCGTTGATGCGGGATCTCTGATTTTACAATCGCACCCGTTTCTGCGGCAGGATAGTTGTAGTTGTTGGCCCATTTCACGGCACTCAGTTCGCGAAATACCGTCAGATCACCCGCTTTGAACGCCTCGAACATGGCGATGTTATCAGTAAAATACTCATAGCGAATTTCGTCGTAGTTGTGCTGTCCTTGGTTGAACGGCAGGTCGTTCCCCCACCAGTCCGGGTTTTTCTTATAGCTGATGAACCGCCCCGCTTCGAAATCGCCCACGATATAGGGGCCTGATCCGATGGGTGGTTCAAGCGTGCTCGCCGTGAAATCCCTGCCTTCCCATTGCGCTTTCTTCAGGATTGGGCGCAAGCCAAGAAGCAGCGGAAGTTCACGGTCAACGGTTGTGAATGTAAACTTGACGCTACGTGGTCCAGTGATTTCGCTTTTGGCAATTTTTTGCCAAACGTCGAAGTAACGCGGCGCACCTTCGGTACCGAGCTTTTCGAAAGACCACAGAACATCTTCTGGCGTCACGGCGGTTCCATCTGAAAATTTGGCCCCCTCGCGCAGTGTGAATTCGACATAGGTCCGGTCCTCATCCGTCTCGACCGATTCGGCCAGAAGACCATAAAGTGTGAACGGTTCGTCATAGCTGCGCCCCATCAGGCTTTCGACCGTCATCGGCCCAAGACCTTGGGGGGAACTGCCTTTCACGATGTAGGGATTCATCGAATCGAACGCGCCTGCTGCCCCGAACACGATCCGTCCGCCCTTTGGCGCATCGGGGTTTGCGTAGGGAAGGGACACAAAATCAGGTGGCAAGGCGGGGTCGCCATACATAGCTATGCCATGCGCAGGGTCTGCGACTGCTGCGCCCGTCTGCATCAGAAGCACTGCCGCCGCCAGACCAAAAGCCATTCCCATTAACCGTTTCGAACGCATTGTGTGCCCCCTGCTTTGGCATTCATTTTGCGCTGCAGACTACGCAGGCTTTGCAACCATATCAAACTTTTAACTTGGACAGCGGCGCTTAGGCGCGTATAAGAAAGATACTGCTCGATAGGTTTCTTGCCTGTATGAAACCTGCCTCAATAACTTAACGCCGGCTTCGCGCCGGCGTTTTTTTATTTCAGGCGGGGGTGTGGCCTGCCGCATTGACCCGTGCATTTTGCAGTCGCAGCATATATATTGCTGCAAACGCATCATAGGAGCCCAAAAATGGACCTGCGCGGTAAGACTGCAATCGTTACAGGATCAAATTCCGGCATCGGACTGGGCATCGCAGAGGCGCTGGCCGGGGCGGGGGCGAATGTGGTCCTGAACAGCTTTACCGATCGGGCCGAGGATCATGCGATGGCTGCCGACTTGGGCAAACGCCATGGTGTGACGGCACGCTACATTTCGGCAGACATGTCCGATGGCGCGGCCTGTCGTGCGCTGGTCGAAGGTGCGGGCGCTTGCGATATTCTGGTGAACAACGCGGGCATTCAGCATGTGTCGCCGATCGAGACTTTCCCCGTGGACAAATGGAACCAGATCATCGCGATCAACCTGTCTTCGGCGTTTCATACCACGGCCATCGCCCTGCCTATGATGCGCAAGGCGGGCTGGGGACGGGTGATCAACGTTGCCAGCGCCCACGGTTTGACCGCCAGCCCCTTCAAGGGGGCTTATGTGGCAGCGAAGCACGGGGTTGTGGGATTGTCGAAGACAGTTGCACTGGAAACGGCGGGGCAGGGGATCACCTGCAATGCGATCTGCCCGGGTTATGTGTTGACCCCCCTGGTGGAGGCGCAGATCCCGGATCAGATGAAAGTGCACAAGATGGATCGGGACACCGTGATTCGCGAGGTACTTCTGGATCGTCAGCCATCCAAGCAATTCGCAACGACAGATCAGATCGGGGGGACGGTGGTTTTCCTGTGTTCTGCCGCG
>JANMDH010000513.1:0-2834 GCA_031376195.1 Gemmobacter sp.
CAAGGGCGATTACCTGACCAAATTGCTGCCCACGGGTCAGCGGCGCTTGATTTCCGGACGGGTCGAAATGTTAGACGGCATCGCACAGATGACGCACCCCGATCACGTTATGCGCCCGGAAGAGGCGGGGGAACTTGCGGGCGATGAACCCGTCTATCCACTGACCGCTGGTGTGACGCAGAAACAGGTGCTGCGGGCGGCGATGGGCGCAATGGTGCGCGCACCGGACCTTGCCGAATGGATCGACGGCCCGCTGAAGGCGCGTGAAGGCTGGCCCGATTGGAAGGCGGCCGTGCTGGCGGCGCACGCCCCGGCAGATGCGGGCGATCTGGCCCCGACCGGCCCGGCGCGTCAGCGGCTGGCCTATGATGAACTGTTCGCGCACCAGTTGACCCTCGCCTTGGCGCGGTCGTCCCTCCGGCGCGGCAAGGGCGTGGAAAGCCGGGGCACGGGGGCCTTGCAGGGCCGCGTTCTGGCCAGCCTGCCTTACGCGCCGACCGGGGCGCAGACCCGCGCGGTGGCCGAAATTGGCGCGGATATGGCAGTACCGCAGCGGATGAACCGCTTGCTGCAGGGCGATGTCGGGTCGGGCAAAACCCTCGTGGCCTTTCTGGCACTGCTGATCGCGGTCGAATCGGGCGGGCAAGGCGTCCTGATGGCCCCCACCGAAATTCTGGCGCGCCAGCATCTGGAAAGCCTGCAGCCCCTGGCCGACGCCGCAGGGGTGCGCATCGCGCTGCTTACCGGGCGGGACAAGGGGGCGGATCGCGCGGCCAAGCTCGGGCGGCTTGCTTCGGGCGATATCGACGTGCTGCTGGGCACGCATGCCGTGTTCCAGAAAGACGTGCATTTCCATGATCTTCGGCTTGCCGTTGTGGATGAACAGCACCGCTTTGGCGTGGCGCAGCGCATGGAACTGGGGGCCAAGGGCCTTGCCGCCGATGTGCTGGTGATGACCGCCACGCCGATTCCCCGTTCGCTCGCGCTGGCGAGTTACGGCGACATGGACGTGTCCGTTCTGGATGAAAAACCGGCGGGACGAAAACCCGTGAAAACCGCCCTGATCTCGACCGCGCGGATTGACGAGGTGGTGGATCACCTGCGCCGGGCGGTGGCTGAAGGACGGCAGGCCTATTGGGTCTGCCCCTTGGTCGAAGACAGCGAGGTGTTGGACTACGCGAGTGCCGAGGCACGGTTCGCAGCGCTTCGTGCGGCCTTGGGGGATGCGCATGTCGGCCTGGTACACGGCCAGATGCCTTCTGCGGAAAAAGATGCGGCGATGGCGGCGTTCGTGGCCGGGCGGACGGCGGTTCTGGTGGCAACCACAGTGATCGAGGTGGGGGTGAACGTCCCCAATGCCAGCATCATGGTGGTGGAACGGGCCGAGATTTTCGGTCTCGCGCAGTTGCATCAGTTGCGGGGCCGGGTCGGGCGCGGGGCGGCGGAATCAACCTGCCTGCTGATGTATCAGGGCCCCTTGTCGGAAAGCGGGCAGCGGCGCTTGCAAACCCTGCGCGATACCGAAGACGGATTTCGCATCGCGGAAGAAGATCTGTCGATGCGCGGGGCAGGGGATCTGATCGGCACGGCGCAATCGGGATTGCCGCGTTTCCGTGTGGCCGATCTGGAACGCCAATCGGCGCTGATGGCGCTGGCGCAAAGCGATGCACGGGCCTTGCTGGCATTGGACCCGGCATTGGAAACGGCGCGCGGCAAGGCGGCAAGGCACCTTTTGTGGTTGCTCGATCAGGATCAGGCGATCCGCTTGATTTCCGTGGGTTAGCCTTAAATTCGTCCTTTGTTCACAAATGTTCTTATAAAGTTCTTTACAGATGGTAAAGAATATGAGAACACTCCAAGAACAAGGAACAGGAGAATGCGATGCTGACGGAAATGAAGGCGCTGCTAAACCGGACTGCAGACACCGCTGTCGAAGATGCGGTGGGTGCTATCTGCCTGTTCACCCTGTTGTTCGCCGGGCTTTGCCTTGCGTGATTTGATTTTGCCTGCGGTCTGTCTTTAGGGGAACACGCCTGTCCCGGTTTGTTTCAGCACCATGCCTATGGTGCGCCCCGTCTGCCCTGTCAGACCCGCGACTTGCCGCCGCTTCGTAACCCGAAGTGGCGGTTTTTTTATGTGCGCACAGGTTGCGCCACGCTCACCATCGCTTCGGCCAACGCTTCGACACTCAGCAGGATCGACGCATGACGGTTTTTGTAATCGCGCGCCGGGATAAGTACCTCAAACCCGTCAAAGGGGGCTGCGGGCACCGGCCCGTTTTCGCGCAACATCGCGATCAACGCGTCGCGCGCGGCTTCCACCTCGGGCAGGCTTCGCCCAATCGCGGCACCACCGACCACCGCTGCGGCTGCCTGCCCCAGGGCGCAGGCTTTCACATCCTGCCCAAACGCGGCAACGCGCCCATCTTCCACCACCACATCCACCGTCACCGTTGATCCGCACAGGGGCGATCGTTTGCGCACGCTGGCCTGCGGGGCGGGCAGGCGGCCCAGATGCGGAATGTCCGCCGCAAGTTCCAGAATGCGCCCGGAATACAGTTTGATCAGATCGCTGTCGCTCATCTTGGCTTTTCCTGCGCCGCTTTGTTCCATAGATAAGCCCGGTCCCCTGCAAAGCAAAGGTGCCCCATGACATTCGACCCCACCACCTTGGTCTATGATGATCGCGGCCTGATCCCGGTGATCACGCAGGATGCATCCAGCCATCAGGTGCTGATGTTTGCCTGGATGAACGCGGACGCAGTGGCGCGGACCCTTGCCACGGGCGCTGTCACCTATTGGTCGCGGTCGCGCGCGGCCTATTGGGTCAAAGGC
>JANMDH010000547.1:0-3557 GCA_031376195.1 Gemmobacter sp.
GGTAGCGTGACCTATGGCGAGGTGCCTTCCGGGTCGGTCGTGGTGGCAGGGTCGATGCCGTCCAAGAACGGGATCAACCTTTACTGCGCGGTGATCGTGAAAAAGGTCGATGCGCAGACGCGCAGCAAGACGAGCATCAACGAGCTGCTGCGTGATTGATCCGGTTGGCCTGCTGCAAGACCTGATCCGCATCCCGAGCTGTGAGCCGCCGGGGGGCGAACTGGCCGTCGCACATCGGGTGCATGCGGCGCTGCAATCAGCGGGCATTGACAGCACGCTGGAGGAATTTCTGCCGGGGCGGGCGAATGTTCTGGGGCGGATCAAGGGGCGGGGCGAAAAACCTGCCTTGGTATTTTCGGCGCATATGGACACGCTGCCAGTGGGAACCGCGCCGTGGTCGTTTGATCCGTTCGCAGGCGATCTGGTGGATGGCCACGTTCGCGGGCGGGGCACGGCGGATATGAAATCGGCGATTGCAGCCTTTGTCGCGGCGGGGGCTGAACTGGCGAAACGGGGCACCCCGCTGGCAGGCGATGTGCTTTTGATGTTCACCGCCGGGGAAAGTGCGAACTGCATTGGCGCCCGGCGATTCGTGGCACAGGGCCTGCAGGCCGAAATCGGCGCGTTCCTGTGCGGCGAGCCGAGCAGCCTTGATCTGGTCGTGGTCGAAAAGGCGATCCTGTGGCTGCGGGCGGTGGCAACGGGACGGGTCGGGCATGTTTCGGGCGGGGGCGGGGTGAATGCGATTTTCCTGATGACCGAGGCACTGGCCGCCCTGCGCGGCGTGGTGCTGGATACGCCCGTGCATCCCCTGCTGACCGGGCCGAGCCTGTCCGTCGGGCGCATCGAAGGCGGCACGGCAGTGAACCTGACACCGGATCGTTGCGTGGCCGAGATTGACGTGCGTTTTGCACCCGGACTAGCACCTGATGCCGTTCTGGCGCAGCTGCGGGCCGTGCTGCCGGAAGGTGTGACACTGGACATCACGGATTTCAAACCTGCCGTGGAAGAACCGGCGGGCAGCCCGTTTCTGGCCACTTGCGCATCGGCGGTAGTGGCAGAGATCGGGCGCGAACCTGCACAGCTGGGCGTATCCTACTACAGCGACGGCGCGATCCTGCTGGACGGTCATACCGCACCCTTTGCCATCCTTGGGCCCGGAACGCTGGGCCGCAGCGGGGAACGGGATGAGGCGGTTCTGGCCGAAGACGTGCGCCGCGCCGCGCGTATGTACCAGCGGATTGCCGAAGCTTGGCTGGCCTGACAAACATCAACAGCGATTAAGACGGCAGCGCGTCGATGTGCCCGGACGGCGGGCTTTTGCCCGCAACGCGGATACGGTAAACCAACATCTGACAACGACACCGTGCCCAACCAAACCCGCAGGAACCGACACTCCATGTCCGAACCCATTGTTCCGTTTGACCTGACCCGGCTGTTTTTCGGCAGTGCGCCGTGGTTCTTTTATGCCGAGATTCTGTTCCGCTGCGTGGTGATCTATGGATACACGCTTGTCTTGCTGCGCTGGATCGGGGGGCGCAGTATTTCTCAGCTTTCCATGGTCGAATTTCTTTTGGTCATCGCGCTCGGCTCGGCCGTGGGCGACACGATGTTCTACCCGCAGGTGCCATTATTGCACGCGCTGTTGGCAATCACCGTGGTGATTATCATTGCCAAAGTGATTGATGTGGTCACGCGCCGGTCAGAGCGGCTTAACGCACTGGTGGACGGATCGCCGGTGGAAATACTGCGGGACGGGGTCATCCAGGTGCAGGCCCTGTCCGACCGCGGGATGAGCACGGCAGAGATCAAATCCGTCCTGCGCATTGCGGGCCACCAGAATCTGGGCGAAGTGCGGGCTGCCTATGTGGAACCTTCGGGTCAGGTATCTGTCTTTCCGGCAACCAAGACACGGGCGGGTCTGCGCATCGAACCGCCGTCGGAATTGACCGTACTGCCTGCACCAAAAAGCGCCAATACTGCCTGCTGCGTCAGTTGCGGATGGATCGCAAAGGATAAAGCACCGATGACTTGCCCCAACTGCAGCGCCACGGAATGGACGGATGCGACATGACCCCAGATCACCCGATGGATCACCCCACCGAAAAACCCAAACGCCCACAGCAGGTGTTCACCCTGGTCGTCGAAGTCGGGCGCAAAGTGGGCGATGGTCTGCCGACAAAAGCGACGGGGGCGGCGCTGATGATCTATGCGTCAGGCGTGGACGAGGCGGAAGCGGTGCGCGAAACGGTGGCTGTGCTGAAAGTGGCCGATCTGAACCCGATTGACGTGTCGGGCTATGGCACGATGGAAGAACGCCTTGAAGGCGGGGACGAGATTGAACCGGATGAAATGGCGCTGATGCAGCGGGCTTTGGACGAAAATTCGGTCATCGTGGCGCAGATGACGCCGTTTTATGATTAGGATGCCGCCATGACGCCCGTTGATCCCGCCCGACTGACTGCCGACCTGATCCGCTGTGCATCGGTCACGCCCACAGAAGGGGGGGCTTTGACCGTGCTGGAACGCCTTTTGTCCGATGCGGGATTTGCCTGCACGCGGGTGGACCGGGGGGCGGTGGCGAACCTGTATGCGCGCTGGGGGGCCAAGGGGGCGAATAAGGCGTTCGGGTTCAACGGGCATACCGATGTGGTGCCGGTGGGCGATGTGGCCGCCTGGACGCAAGACCCGTTCGGGGCGGCCATCGTGGACGGCTTTATGTATGGGCGCGGGGCCACGGACATGAAATCGGGCGTAGCGGCCTTTACAGCGGCGGCTGTGGACTTCGTGACCGTGACGCCCCCCGATGGCGCGGTGATCCTGACCATCACCGGGGATGAAGAGGGCGAAGCGGTGGATGGCACTGTCGCCCTGCTCGACTGGATGGCGACGCAGGGCGAACGCATGACGCATTGTCTGGTGGGCGAGCCGACCTGCCCGACCGTGATGGGCGAAATGATGAAGATCGGGCGGCGCGGGTCAATGACCGCGCATATCAACGCGCGGGGGGTGCAGGGGCATTCGGCCTATCCGCACCGGGCCAAAAACCCGGTGACGGCGATGGTGCGGCTGATGGACCGGCTGGCGGGGCACGAACTGGATCACGGGACGGATCATTTCGATGCCTCCACACTTGCCATCACGACCATCGACACGGGCAATCCGGCCAATAACGTGATCCCTGCAGTCTGCCGGGGGACGGTGAACATCCGTTTCAACGACCTGCATTCGGGCGCGTCGCTGTCGGACTGGCTGCGGACCGAGGCGGCAAAGGTGCAGGTGGAAACGGGCGTGGAAATGACGCTGGCCATCACGGTTTCGGGCGAAAGTTTCCTGACACCGCCGGGGGCGTTTTCGGCCCTTGTTGCGCGGTCGGTGGCGGCGGAAACCGGGGTCACGCCCGAACATTCAACAGGGGGCGGCACGTCGGACGCGCGGTTCGTCAAGGATCACTGCCCGGTGGTGGAATTCGGACTTGTGGGCCGCACGATGCATCAGGTGGATGAACGGGTGGAGGTCGCGCAGATCCATCAGCTGAAGGCGATCTATGGGCGCAT
>JANMDH010000027.1:0-2271 GCA_031376195.1 Gemmobacter sp.
GCAGGTGACGATGATCGGCACCTACCACTACGGCGACCCCCGGCACGACGCGACGATGGCAACGATAACGCCAATGATCGAAAGCGCCAGACTGGTGCTGGTCGAGGCCGGCCCCGACGAAGAGGCCGCCCTGAAAAAGGCCATTATCGATGACCCCGGCCTGATGCTGATCACCGAAGGACCCAGCCTGCTGGAACAGCTGTCCCCCACCGAATGGAATCAGTTGTCCGCCGCGATGACCGCGCGCTCCATCCCGCCCTTCATGGCCGCCAAGTTCAAACCTTGGTATGTCTCGGTCATGCTCGGCATGCCGACCTGCGCGATGGACCTCGCAATGATGGAACAGGGTCTCGACAAGCGTGTCATGGAAAAGGCCGCTTCGATCAACCTGCCGGTGCGCGCCCTTGAACCCTTCGACACCCTGTTCAACATGTTCGGCAAACTGTCGATTGAAGATCAGTTGAACATGATCCGCTCCACCCTCATCTTTGAAGATCAGGCCGAGGACATCAGCTTTACCCTGGCCGAGGCTTATTTCGCCGAAGACAGCCGCAGCATGTGGGAATATATGCGCACGCTCTCGCGTGACGTCCCCGGCTACACCCCGGAACGCGCCGATGCCGAATTCGCCCGGCTTGAAGAAGTGCTGATGAACGCCCGCAACCGGAACTGGATTCCCGTGATCGAAAGTGCCGCTGCCGAAGGCCCGGTTTTCGTCGCCTTCGGCGCCCTCCACCTCTCCGGCGAACAGGGCGTCCTGAACCTTCTGGATCAGGCCGGCTGGACGCTGGAACGCCTGCCGCTGTGATGACCGCCCGCCTGTTTGCAGGGCATCGCGTCAGCCGGTTCATTGTGCTCGACCTTGGCCTTTTCCATGTGACTGCAGGTCGCACCATCGGCATCCCCGGCTTTCTGATCGAAACCGACCGTGGCGCACGCATTCTGGTCGATACGGGCTTTCCCGCCCATTATGCCGTCAACCCTGACCTTGCGGCGCGAACCGACGGACTGGATGATTTCGGCCATCTCGTCGATTATTCCGCCGCCCAGACCATTACAGGCGCGCTGGCCATGCTCGGCCTTCGCCCCTCCGATATCGACGCCCTGATCCTGACCCATGGTCACATCGACCATGTCGGCGGACTGCCCCTGTTCACCCACTGCCCCGTCATCCTCACCCGCGCCGAACGCGCAGACCCTCGCCCCGCCTATTTCCGCACCGCCCGGCCCATGGAATGGCCCGCCGCCGATTACCGCCTGATCGACGCCGATACGATCCTTTGCGACGGCCTCACCCTGATCCCCACCCCCGGCCACACCCCGGGCCATCTGTCGATCAGCCTTGCCCTGCCGCAAACCGGCCACATCATCCTCGCCGCTGACGCCATCAACCGCCAGACCGAACCTACCGAAGGCTTCCCCGACGCCGCTGATCCCGTCACCGCCGCCCTTTCCGCCGCCCGCCTGCTGAACCTCGCTGCTGAAAGCCCCGCCATGATCATCTATGGCCACGACCCGGCGCAGTGGCACACCCTGCGCAAATCCCCCGAAAGCTATACCTGACTTCCGATTGGGCTGAACGCATATCCCCCGTCTGCCCGCCGCAGATGCCCCATCGCCGGGAAATCCAGATGCGCCCCCGCCACCATCAGCCCCGCTTCCACCGCCCTCTCGAACAGTGCCACCCGTGTCTTCGCCGCAAGCCCCGGGTCCGCGTCGAATTCCCACGTCATCTCCGGCCGCCCGAACTGCAGCGACGGCACATGCACCAGATCGCCCCAGATCAGCAGCCGCCCCTCCACCAGAAACGCCATATGCCCCGCCTCGTGCCCCGGCGCGTTCACCGCCACCACCCCCGCAATCGGCCCGTCCCCTTGTTCCAGCGGCATCACCCGGTCCAACACCGCCGCCATCCGCCGTTCATCCCGGAACATCCCCAGTTCCTCGGTCGGCACGAAAATCCGCAACGCGTTCGGAAACGTCGGCGCCCCGTCCGCCCCGACCAGACCACCAATATGATCAACATGCGTATGCGTCAGCGCGATCTGTGTCACTTCGTCCCTCTCCACCCCCGCCTCGGTCAGTGCCTCCACCAGCATCCCCGCCGTCGCCCGCCATGCCGTCCCCGACCCCGCATCAATCAGCAGCACCCCCGCCGGACCCCGCACCAGAAAGGCATGCACTTCCAACCTCAGCGTCCCGTCCCTCTGCGGCACATCCGCCAGATCTTTCGCCCGCAAAGACTTCCCGTCCGGTCCCCGCACCGCGGAC
>JANMDH010000047.1:0-3435 GCA_031376195.1 Gemmobacter sp.
GCCATCCCGCGCTGCCTCCACCAGAAACGGCTGCACGATCCAGCTGAGCGTAAACGCGAAATAGCCCGACCCACCTGCCCACGCCAACCACGCCGCCGCTGCACCGTCCGGGGATTTGGACAGGCGATGGATCAGCAGCCCGAGTGCAGGGATCGTCAGATACCAGGCGTTCACCGGGGCCTGCCCCAGCGCCATCAGCGCCCCGCATCCTGCCACCCAACCCAAATCGCGGGCAGCAGGGCGTCCAAAACGCCGCATCCGATCAGGCTTTGGCAAGGGCCGCCGCCGCCGCATCGGCAGCCATCGCCACCGCCGCTGGCAAGCGCACCCGAACCCGTTTCAGGCGGCGCGGATCGGCTTCCACCACTTCGAACTCCACCCCGCTGTCATGGCCCACAATCTCGCCCCGCGCCGGAACCCGGCCCGCCCTAAGGAAGATCAGACCGCCCAAGGTATCGATTTCATCATCCTCTTCGTCCTGCCGCAGGCGCAGGCCGATCACGTTTTCAAATTCATCCAGTGGCGCGGTGGACTGCACAAGGAACACCCCCGGCTTTTCCTCTTTCCACAGCGCGCTTTCGTCTTCGTCGTGTTCATCCTCGATTTCCCCGATCACCGTCTCAATCAGGTCTTCGATGGTCACCAGACCGTCCACCCCGCCGTATTCATCAATCACCAGCGCCATATGCACCCGATCTTTCTGCATTTTCTGCAGCAAGACCCCGACCGGCATCGACGGCGGCGCATACAGGATCGGGCGCAGCATCTTGCGCAGGTTCCAGCGCCCGCCTGCCCCAAAGCCGTGCTGTAATGCCAAATCCTTAAGCAAAACCAAACCCTGCGGATGGTCGAGCGTGCCCTTATAGACTGGCACCCGGCTGAATCCGTGTTCACGGAACACCGCCACCAGTTCGTCCCGCCCGATGTCCGACGGCACGGCCACCACCTCCACCTTCGGGATCGCCACATCATCCACGCGCATCCGGCGCAGGTTGGCCATGCCATGCGGAACGCCCCCTGACGGGGCGGTTTGCGGGTTTGACGATGTCAAAGGTTCCTGCGCGGGGTCAACCGGCGCGCGCGACCCGAAAATACGCTCCAGAAAGCTGCGTTGATCGGGTTCTTGCGGATCAGCCGAGGTTGCATCCTGTGCGCCCGGCAATCCGTCGTTGCTACTGCCCATCTGTCCTTGTCCAAAGCGACCGCCATTCGGGACGATCCCGCCTAATATGGGTCAGACACCCCAAGAGTTGCAAGGATTCGCGTCTCGATTCCCTCCATCAGCGTGGCATCTGCGTCATTCTGGTGATCAAACCCGAACAAATGCAGCACCCCATGCGCCAGCAGGTGGGTCACATGATCCGGCAGGGTTTTGCCCTGCGCCACCGCCTCGGCCACGCAGGTTTCCCAGGAAAGCGCAATATCGCCAAGCGGTTCCGGGTCATCCGCATCGCCCGGTTCGGGCAGTTGGGGGGGCAGCCCGGGTGCGTCGGGGGCCCGTTCACCGGATGGCCAGGAAAGCACATTCGTGGGCTGCGGCTTGCCCCGGAAATCGGCGTTGAGGGTGGCAATGCGGGTATCGTCACAGCCCATCACGACGATCTGGAAACCGGTTATGGGCAGACCAAGGGTGGTCAGCGTCGCGGTCGCCGCGCGGTTGGCAAGGGCGTCCAGACCGAGGGATTGCCAGCGGTCGTCTTCGATCACGGTATCGACCAGAGGTTCCATGCCATGCTTCCTTTGCGGTGGGGTACAATGCGCCGGGCGGCAGGGCAATGCGGCATGGCAATGACTTGAAACTGCATCATTTTATACGTCTTCCCGACGTCTTCCGTACGTCTTCTTCACGTACGTACGTTTCGGGTCTGTGAAGTGGTCAATGCAGGGGGGGACGAATCGGGCCGCATTCACGCACGCCATGGCCGCACATCACGCCTGACGGCGTTCTTCGCTGGCGGGATGACCAGCGCAGAACGCCGTCAGGCATGATGCGCGTTTGGCAGGCCGATCACCCCGGCTGCGCTTCGTCCGCCTCATAAGCCTCGATGATACGCCCGACCAGCGGGTGGCGCACCACGTCCTTGGAGGTGAAGTAGTTGAAGCTGACCCCCTTGACCCCTTTGATGATCCGTTCCGCATCCTGCAGGCCGCTTGCCGTGCCGCGCGGCAAATCGACCTGCGTGCGATCCCCGGTGATCACCATCCTGCTGCCTTCGCCCAGACGCGTCAGGAACATCTTCATCTGCATGGTCGTCGCATTCTGCGCCTCGTCCAGCACGACGAAGGCATTCGCCAGTGTCCGGCCTCGCATGAAGGCCAGCGGGGCAATCTCGATCCGCTTTTCCTCGAACAGTTTCTGCATCTGTTTCTGCGGCAGGAAGTCATTCAGGGCGTCGTACAGGGGTTGCATGTAGGGGTCGATCTTTTCCTTCATGTCGCCGGGCAGAAAGCCCAGACGTTCCCCCGCCTCCACCGCCGGACGTGACAGGATGATCTTTTCCACAGCACCTGCCAGAAACATCGTCACGCCGACCGCGACCGCCAGATAAGTCTTGCCCGTGCCTGCCGGCCCGATGCCAAAGCCCAGTTCATTGTCGAACAGGTTGGCCACATAGGCCTTTTGCGCCTCGGTCCGCGGCTCCACCGGGCGTTTGCGGGTGCGCAGTTCGTATTTGCTGCCGGTGAACATTTCTATCTGTTCGGTGTCGCCCAGACCTGCCCGCATGGAATCAGGCATCGGGCGGCCCAGACGGATCGCACCATCGATGTCGCCTGCCGCCACACCGCGCCCCGCCTCAAGCCGGGCATAAAGCCCGCGCAGGATGGCCGCCGCCTGTTCGCGCGCCGAACGGTCCCCGATCACCACCAATCGGTTCCCCCGGCGCAGGATATGCACACCCATCTGATGTTCGACCTGCGCCAGATTGCGGTCGAATTCGCCGCACAGATCAATCAGCAGGCGGTTGTCGGGAAATTCCAGCAGGGTTTCCACAATATCATCTGGACGGGTCGGGGGGGTCAGTGCGCTGATACCCAAAGGGCTTTCCTTCCGTGGGGTTGAGGGAACGTCGTCTGAAACGTGGGGATTTGCCGCGCCAGCGACAAGGGCGACGGTGGGCAGGTTTCTGCCAAAACGACAGGCTGACTGCGCGCGTGGCGGGCAGAAACAAAAAAGGGCCGCAGCCTGCGCTGGTGCCCTGTCTTACAGATGCAGTGTCTGGCTTCACAGGCGGGCAATCCGACCCCCCGCTGTTACGGGCAACACGGAACAAGGCGTTTTGCCGTTCGATTCCTGCCGGATCACAGTCAGATCATAGGTAAACGGATGCACACCAACCCCATCATTCCCACCCTTTCAGAATGAACCGCGATGTGGCCCGCGTAAAGCGATATTTGCGTGACAGACAGATCAGGCAACGTTTGGCCTGATCTGTC
>JANMDH010000086.1:0-5071 GCA_031376195.1 Gemmobacter sp.
AGATTGCGGGACGGATGATTGAACATCTGTCCCAGCCGATTGTCTTCCAGGGTCAGCCCTGCCGCGTGTCGGCCAGTATCGGCATGACGGTTTCAAGCCTGTATGCCGTGCCGACAGCGCCCGAAATGCTGGCCGATGCCGACATGGCGCTTTATGCCTCAAAGCGGGCGGGACGGGGCAAGGCAAAGATGTTCTATGCCGGACAGGATCACGCGGCAGCGTCGACGTCTTTCGGCTGATGCGGGTCAGCCGTCGATCCGTGCGCCCATGATGGCGATGGCCTGCTGGTAGACCGTGGCGGCATTCCATTCCTTTATCACCGCAAAGTTCGGCTCGCCCTCCTGATAGCCCGCCCCCGGACGCCAGCCCTTTTGCGCCAGATAATTCGCCGTCGAGGCCAGCGCATCGGTCTGGTTGGCCAGATCAACCGTGCCGTCGCCGTTGCCGTCCACGCCGTAGCGCAGGACATTGCCCGGCAGGAATTGGGTATGCCCCACCTCGCCGTGCCGCGCCCCGATGGTGCCGGTGTCGATGGTGCCTTGATCGACCAGTTGCAGGGCGGCAATCAGATGCCCGGTAAAAAACTCCGAACGCCGGCAATCATAGGCCAATGTGGCAATCGCACTGACCACGTTGGTGTCGCCCATGAAATTGCCAAAGCCGGTTTCCATGCCGTGAATGGCCAGAATGACCCCGGACGGCACCCCGAACCGCGCCTCCAGCGACGCATAGAAATCCGCCGATTTTGCCTTGCGCGACCGCCCGATGCTGACGATGTCGTTGGCCCCGCGCACCTGCATGAATTTGTCGAGGCTGTATTTGAAACTTTTCTGCCCGCGGTCGGCCGAGATGGTCTTGGTCGAATAGCTGCTGCCCATCAGGGCCGCGATGCCGCGATCCCCCACGCCAGCGGCGGCGGCCTCGTCCGCCATGATGGGTTTCCATTCCTCGTATCCCGCAGACTGGTTGCCACAGGGGGCCGCCATTGCGAAACTGGCGGACAAAGCCGAAAACAACGCAGCGATAGCACAGATACGTAGGACCAAGGCATTCTCTCCCAAATAAAGCTGGAGTTCAGTTTAGCCAAGTTCAACAATCGTGCAACCGACAAGCGATTGGATCGGTTTTTTGATACAGAAACTGCGGGTGAATGCGATCGTTGCACTGAGGGCGATCGGGAAAACCTTGGCAGTCCACAGGGGGCGGCGCAAACGACGATGACGCGGATGTAAGGCTGCGGCGGGACAGTTGAGACTTTCGCAGATACCCGGGTCTTTTCGTGAAAAGTGTCCCCCTGATCGTCTGGTTCATGCGCTGGACCGGACCGTTTTTCCAAGTCGATCTGGTTCTGATGTGTCGGCAACCGCTCACCTGCCCATGCGGGTCCATTCCACTGCGGAATTGGAGGAGTCGACAGACCCGGCCTGATTGGGATGCCGATGCGGACGCGGCTTACTGATACAGATCAACGCGGCTTGAGGTCGGATCAGCGATGATCACGAAAATCCACGTCGGTGACCCGGTTTGGAGGGTATTTTTTTGCAGGATTTTTCAGATGATCGCAGATAGTTCAGCGGCGCTTTCCGGCGCGATGGCGGTGCCGAGGGTGGCCTTTGATTCATGCGGATCAGCGGATGGCAGATAGGATCACAACCCCGGCAGATCGATCCCGGAGCGAGGTGCCCGACGCGCCGTTACCCGTGACCACCGGTCAACTGACGGTTCCAGCCGTAAAGGTGCCGCCGCCCGCCGCGTTTGCAAAGCAGAAGCGGTTCCGGTGGATATGGGCGGGTTTGGCCGGGCTAGCCATTTCGGTGGCGACACTTTGGTATTTTCAGCCGTGGGCCAGTAAGGGGCTGGCTGTCACGGTGGAGACGATGGCATCCGCCCCGTTGATGCGGGTGCTGGCGGTGAACGGGCGGATCGCCCCGCTGCATCTGGTCGAGGTGAAGCCTTCGGCTGGGGGCGCGTTGACGGACGTTCGGGTCGAGGAGGGAGCCACGGTCGCACAAGGCGACGTACTGGCGCGCATCGATGCGTCGGGCCAGCAGGCGATGGTGCGCCAGGCGATGGCAGGTCTGGATGCCGGTCTGGTGGGGCTGTCGCAGGCCGATGCAGATCTTGCGCGGGCCGAGGCATTGGGCGGCACAATATCGCGCACCGCGCTGGGCACTGCCCGGTCTGCCCAGCAAACCGCGACGCAAGAGGTTGCGCGTCTGACGGCCATGTTCGATCAGACGCAGGTTGACCTTGAAAAGTTCACGATCCTGTCCCCGGTTTCGGGGACGGTGCTGGCCCGAAATGCGGAAGTGGGGCAGTCGGTAGACTTGGCCACGCCGCTGTTTTCGGTGGCCGATCTTGGGCAACTGGTGGTCGAAACCGATGTGGACGAAGGCTATGCCGCGCTGATCACGCCGGGTCTGCAGGCGGTGCTGCAGATGAAGGGCGATGCGAAAAAGCGGGACGGCAGCGTCAACTTTGTGGCGGCACAAGTTGATGCATCAACCGGCGGGCTGGCGATCAAGATTGCGTTCGATGATCCTGTCGCGGCCCCGGTTGGGCTGACGGTGACGGCGAATATCATTGTGGACAGGCAGGACGCGGCCATCGCGGTGCCCCGTGCGGCGGTGGTCATGGATGCCAGCGGAGCTTTCGTGTTTGTCGCCCTTGCGGGAAAAGCACAGCAACGCCCCGTTACTGCCATCGACTGGCCGGCTGATCGGGTGCAGGTGACCCGAGGGCTTGCCGCAGGTGACGTGGTCATCACGGATGCGACCGGCCTGTCTGACGGTATGGCGATATCCATACCTGCCATGATCGTTCCGGTGCCCTGATGCTGTACGCGTTGAAAATCGCCAGCCGCTATCTTTTGGCCAGCAAGGCACAGACCGCGCTGTTGCTTTTGGGGGTAGCGCTGGGCGTGTTCATCTTCATTTTCATGAGCGCGCTGATCGGGGGGCTGGCAAATTACATCCTCGACAGCATCGCGGGCGATCTGAGCCATGTCAGCATTACGGCCGAAGTCGAAGAGCCTGCGTTGCTGATCGACCAAAGCACCGGGCAGATCCTGCTGGCGAAGGAAAAATCAGCGGTGCGGCAGGCGAGCGTACGTGACGAGGCGATCTATGTGCCGATGATCGCGGCGCTGCCTGGCGTGGTTGCCGTATCACCGCAGATTACCGGTGCTGGGTTCATGACGCGCGGCGCGCAGGTGTCGCAGGTGGCGGTCATCGGGGTGGAGCCGGGACAGGAATCCGCGATTGTGCAGCTTCAGACCTATCTGGTGGCGGGGTCGGTCCGGGTGGGCACGGGGTTGGTGGTGATCAGTCAGACGCTTGCCGACGATCTGAATCTGTCGGTGGGCGACAGCATCCGGCTGGATACCGGGCCGGGGATCACGGCGCTGCTGACGGTGTCGGGCATCTACAAGATGGGGCAGGGCGGGTTCTACGCGTCCAGCGCGTATGTCAGCCTTGATACTGCCCGCACCCTTTATGCCCTGCCGCAAGGCGTGACGGGGATCGAGATCAAGCTGGCCGACCTGATGGAGGCCGATGCAACTGCGCTGCGGATCACGGCCGTCACTGGCCTGAACGCGGAGTCGTGGACGGTGGTCGGGGGCGAGGTTCTGTCGGCGCTGCGCGCGCAGGATCAGACTGGCATCCTTTTGAAAACCTTCGCGATGGTGTCGATCATCATCGGCATCGCGTCATCCCTGCTGCTGTCCACCTACCGGCGCAAGGCCGAGATCGGGATCATGCGGGCGATGGGGGCCAGCCGGCGGTTCGTGGTCTTCGTGTTTGTCAGTCAAGGCGCACTGGTGGGCCTGCTGGGCGGGGTGACAGGGGCGGGTCTTGGTTATCTGGTGCTGTCGCAGTTTCCGCCCCGCGGTGACGCAAACCCCGGCGTGATGCCGATCGACATCACCGAAGGCGCGTTCGGGCTGGCGATCCTGCTGACGGTTGTCATTGCCACGCTGGCGGCGATTCTGCCCGCGCGGTCGGCGGCGCGGGTCGACCCTGTGACGGCGATTGGGCAATGACCGATCTTTTGATGGTGGACAATCTGATAAAGACCTACGGCAGCGGAGAGGCCGAAACGCGCGTATTGCGCGGGCTGTCGCTGCGGATGGACCGGGGGGAATTCGCAGCACTGCTCGGGCCGTCCGGGTCGGGGAAAAGCACGTTGTTGACCATTCTGGGCACCTTGATGCAGCCGACATCGGGCGGCCATGTGATGCTGGGGGTCGATCTGACGACCGCAGGTGACCGCGCCCTGACGGATTTCCGCAACCGCCATATCGGGTTCGTGTTTCAGTTCCACAATCTGCTGCCCGACTTTACCGCGCTGGAGAACGTGATCTTTCCGACTGCCGTGCGCGAAGGCCGCGAAACGGCTGCCGCCCGCGCGCGGGGGCGCGATTTGCTGGGGCGGATGGGGCTGGCGGACCGGGTGGATTTTCCGTCAACCAACCTGTCGGGTGGACAAAAACAGCGGGTGGCTGTGGCGCGTGCGCTGATGAACCGGCCCGAACTGGTATTGGCGGATGAACCGACTGGCAACCTCGACCGCGCCTCGGCTGCCCAAGTGATGGAACTGATCGGCCAGATCAACCGGGACGAGGGGACAACATTCCTGATCTCCACCCATGACGAGAAAATCGCAGCAACGTGTCGGCGGCAGATCGTGGTGGGGGATGGGATGGTGACGGGATAAGGGGAATTCGGATGAATGTCGGCCATCGCCAAATTGCGGTGGTTCTGCCCCGGATTGAAATCAAAGCGGAGGTTTTGCATGTCGGTTTCCTGGCAGAAAGCAAAGAAGCCGTCGGCGCATTTCCTGCAGGCGGGCTTTCTTCGGGTGGCGCGGACAACGGTAAACCCGGACCCCGACAAGGTGCCGAGAAACACCACGCTGCATTCGTGTTTCACCGCGATGGCAACAATATTGAGGCTTGTTTGAGAGAGTGGGCCGGTTTTACGACGACCAGACCGCGGCGATTTGCAGGCGGTAGATCGTGGTTAGGGGATTTGATCGCAAACTCGTAGACCACCGTGGCAATGGTGCCTTT
>JANMDH010000100.1:0-3950 GCA_031376195.1 Gemmobacter sp.
GTGTAAAGCGCGTTTTTTTTGCAGGCCTGGTGGCGTAAATTGTTCTTCCCGCCCCCTCTTTCCGGCCCTTTCCCACGAGGGGAGTGGGGGTGTCAGGGCGCGCTGCGCAGGCGGCTTGGGGCTGTGCCGAACTGCTGCCGGAAAGCGCGGGACAGGGTGGAGGCGGAGGAAAAACCGGTGCGGAGTGCGACGTCGGCCAAGGGGTGGCGGGTATCGGTGATCATCCGGCGGGCGGCGGCGAGGCGGAGGGACAGGGCATAAGCGCCCGGTGTCAGGGCGACGTTTTCGCGGAACAGGGTTTCGAGACGGCGGGCCGTCAGGCCGATGGCGGCGGCGGTAGCGGCGATGGGTTCAGGGGTATCGAGACGCGCCTCCATCCGGGCGATGGCGGCTGTCACACGCGCGTCAAGGCGGGGGTCGGGTTTGGCAGGGCTGATCTGCGGTTCCGCCCCATCGCGGGCCGTGGTCAGGAACGACGCCGCGACCTGAAGGGCAAGCGCGGGACCATGGCGTGCGCGGATCAGGTGCAGCATCAGGTCGGCGGCGGGGGCGGCCCCGCCTGCGGTAAAGCGGGTGCGGTCGATAACGAAACGGTTGGGGACGACATCGGTATCGGGGTGGCTGGCGGCAAAATCCTCCAGGTCTTCCCAGTGGACGGTGGCGCGGTGGCCGCGCAAAAGGCCCGCGCGGGCGAGGACCCAGCCGCCCGCATCAATGCCGCCGATGGCGCGGAAGCGCGGGGCAGCGCGGGCAAGGTCGCGGATCAGAGGGGCGGTGGCGACCTGTGACTGGCGGTAGCCTGCAATGACGATCAGGGCATCGGCCCCGAGGGCGGCATTCAGGGGGCCGCTGGCGGGCAGTTCGATGCCGCAGGTGAGGGGGACGGGCTGCCCATCGGGCGAGACGATGCGCCAACGGTAAGCATCAGTGCCGAGGTGGCGGTTGGCGGAACGCAGAGGGTCGAGAGTGGAGGCCACCTCAAGGATCGAAGCCTGCGGCAGGATCAGCAGGGCGATGGTCAGGGGCTGCGGCGAGGGGGCGAACAGGGTTTCGGTTTTTGCCATGTTAATTTCGTAAATCGTCAAACGCGATGGTGCAATAGGGTTATGGTTCGCAAACCTGATGGGAGAGCCGGAAATGCCCCTGACCATGAACCGCGAAGTGTTTATCACCTGTGCCGTGACCGGATCGGGGGGCACGCAAGACCGCAGCCCGCATGTGCCACGATCCCCGGCGCAGATCGCGGAGTCGGCGATTGCGGCGGCAAAGGCGGGGGCGGCGGTGGTGCATTGCCACGTGCGCGACCCGGAGACGGGTAAGCCGAGCCGCGACCTGCGGCTGTACCGCGAGGTGACGGAGCGGATCAGGGACAGCGCGACGGATGTCGTGCTGAACCTGACGGCGGGGATGGGCGGGGACCTGCTGTTCGACGGGACGGAACGCATGGTGGCGAGCGGGCGGTCGGATATGGCGGGGGCGATCGAACGGGTGGCGCATGTGGTGGAGTGCAGGCCGGAGATTTGCACGCTGGATTGCGGGACGATGAATTTCAACGAGGCCGATTATGTGATGGTCAACACGCCGGGCATGCTGCGCGATATGGGCGCGCGGATGCGGGACGCAGGGGTGAGGATCGAAATCGAGGCGTTCGATACGGGGCATCTGTGGTTCGCAAAGGAACTGGTGAAGGAAGGGGTGATCCCTGCCCCCGTTCTGGTGCAGTTGTGCATGGGGGTGCCGTGGGGGGCACCGGATGACCTGCACACGTTCATGGCGATGGTGGCGAATGTGCCTGCCGACTGGCATTGGAGCGCGTTCAGCATCGGGCGCAACCAGATGCCTTATGTGGCGGCGAGCGTGCTGGCGGGGGGCCATGTGCGGGTGGGGCTGGAAGATAACCTGTGGCTGGAGAAGGGTGTGCTGGCGACGAACGCGCAACTGGTGGAGCGGGCGGCGGGGATCATCGCGGCGCTGGGGGCGCGGGTTCTGACGCCGGGTGAGGTGCGGGTGAAACTGGGGCTGGAAAAGAGGGCACCGCGATGACACGCAAAGCGGCAATCATTGGCGGCGGGGTGATCGGGGGCGGCTGGGCGGCGCGGTTTTTGCTGAACGGCTGGGATGTCAGTGTCTATGATCCGGGGCCAGCGGCAGAGCGTAATGTGGGGATCATGTTGGCAAATGCACGGTTGGCGGTGCCGGCCTTGTCAGATGTGCCGATGCCGCCTGAGGGGCATTTGTCTTTTGCAGGCACGATGGCGGAGGCGCTGGAGGGCGCGGAATATGCGCAGGAAAGCGTGGGTGAACGGCTTGAGTTAAAGCATGCGGTTTACGCCCAGATGCAGCAATCGAACCCGGGTATGTTGATCGGGTCGTCGACCAGCGGGTTCAAGGCGGTGGATTTGCAAAAGGGTGCGGTGGCGCCGCAGAATGTGATCGTCGCTCATCCGTTCACCCCGGTCTATCTTTTGCCGCTCTGCGAGATTTCGGCATCAAGCGCGAACCCGACGGAGGTGATCCAGCGCACGGTGGACCTTGTCCGCGACATCGGCATGTTCCCCTTGGTCATGCGCAAGGAAATTGACGCGTTCATCGGCAGCCGCTTTCTTGAGGCGGTCTGGCGCGAGGCGCTGTGGATGCTGAAAGACGGCATTGCCACTACCGAAGAAATCGACGACGCAATCCGCATGAGTTTCGGATTGCGCTGGGCGCAGATGGGGCTGTTCGAGAATTATCGCATTGCGGGCGGCGAGGCGGGGATGCGGCATTTCATGGCTCAGTTCGGGCCGTGCCTGAAATCGCCTTGGACCAAGCTGACCGACGTGCCGGAATTCAATGACGCATTGGTCGATCTGGTGGCGGGCCAGTCGGATGCACAATCGGGGCACATGCCAATCCGTGATCTGGAGCGGCTGCGTGACCAGAATTTGGTGGGCATTTTGCGGTCATTGAAAGACCGTAATGTGGGGGCGGGCAAGGTTCTGCGCGAGCATGACGCGCGGCGGGCGGCGGCGTTTCATGCGGCGGCCCCGGAAGGCGCGCCTTTGGTGATGGCGCAGATGCAGGTGCTGCCGGGGTGGATCGATTACAACGGGCATATGACGGAAAGCCGCTATCTGTTCTGCGGGTCCGAAACCTGCGACGCGTTCCTGCGGCTGATCGGGGCGGATATGGATTATGTGGCGGGGGGGCACAGCTATTACACTGCGGAAAGCCATGTGATGCATCTGGAGGAGGCAAAGCTGGGGGATCGGCTGACGGGGACGGTTCAGGTGCTGATGGCGGATGAAAAGCGGCTGCATATTTTCCTGCGGATTCTGCGGGGGGAGGTCGTGGTGGCGACGGTCGAACAGATGCTGCTGCATGTGGATATGGCGGCGGGCAAGACCTGCGGGGCGGGGGCGGATGTGCTGGCGCGGCTGATGCCGATTGCGCAGTCGCATGCGGGGCTGGCGCGGCCGGATGGGGTCGGGCGGTTTGTGGGCGAGGGGAAGCGCGCATGAACTTTGGCCTGACTGACGAGCAGCGGATGATCGTGGAGACGACGCGGGCCTTTGTGGAGGCGGAACTGTATCCGCATGAGGCGCTGGTGGAACGGACGGGCCACCTGCCGATGGAGGTGGTGCGTGAGGTGCAGGCCAAGGCGATGGCGGCGGGTCTTTATGCGGCCAACATGCCGGAAGAGGTGGGGGGGGCGGGTCTTGATACGCTGTCCTGGCTTTTGTATGAGCGCGAACTGGGCCGGGCGAATTACGCGCTGCACTGGACCTGCGTGGCGCGGCCGTCGAACATCTTGTTGGCCGGGAATGCCGAGCAGCGCGAACGCTATCTCATGCCGTGCATACGGGGCGAAACCTGGGATTGTCTGGCGATGACGGAACCCGGCGCCGGGTCTGACCTGCGCGGGATGAAGGCCACGGCGCGACAGGACGGCGATGATTGGGTGCTGAACG
>JANMDH010000133.1:0-2842 GCA_031376195.1 Gemmobacter sp.
AGCACCAGCATCAGCGCTGCCAACCGGTCCAGCACCAGCACGATCCCGAACGGTGCGGGCCAGTCCCCCAGACGATACACCTGCGGCGGGTTCACTGAGGCGCTTTGCATCAGCCCCACCGCAATCCCCAGCAGCAGAAGCGTCCCCCCCAGCCCGAACACCCGCTGCAACCGCAGATCCTGCCGCATCAGCAGCACCATCATCGGTGCCAGCAGCGCAGGCAGAATGACGGGGGCGATGATCCAGTGGCCCATCATTCCGCATCATCCATGTCGATCCGGTCATCCCCGGTTTCCAGCCATGCCCCCAGCGCCATGATCACGATCAGCGCCGTCATCGCGAAGGAAATCACAATCGCCGTCAGCACCAGCGCCTGCGTCAGCGGATCGCTGTATCCCGCCGCCCCCGGCGTCAGGATCGGCGGCGCGTTCAGCATCAATCGCCCGCTGGCAAAGATGAACAGGTTCACCGCATAGGAAAGCATCGCCAGCCCCAGAATAACCGGGAATGTCCGCTGCCGCAGCATCAGATACACCCCCGCCGCGGTCATGCACCCCACCGCAGATGCCACCAGCCCCTCCATCAGCGCGCCCTTCCGACCGGCACGTCGTAAGGCGTCTTGTTGATCGTCTCGCCCGACCGCACCGCCAGCCGCGACAGCGACGCCAACGCCAGCATCACCGCTCCCAGCACAGTCAGGAACACCCCCAGATCAAAGATCGCCGCCGTCGCCAGCTCGAACGTCTCCAGCGGCCACAGATGCACATAGGTGTAGGATGATGTCAGGAACGGCGCGCCGAACAGCCATGACCCCGCCCCCGCCAGCCCCGCGATCACCACCCCTGACCCGATCAGGGCGTGATATTCGATCCGCTTGCGCGCTGCCGTCCATCCGAACCCCGACGCCATGTATTGCATCAGCAGCCCGATCCCCACGATCAGCCCTGCAATAAATCCGCCCCCCGGCAGGTTGTGCCCCCGCAAAAAGATGAACACCCCCACCATCAGGGCCAGTGGCAGGATCATCCGCGTCACCGACACGAACAGTAACGGATGCCGGTCCCCCGCATCCCCCCGGTTCGGATGCAGGGTCAGCAGCCGGTCATTCGCCGGCCCTGCCGACAGGATCACTTCCGTCAGCGCAAAGATGATCAGTGCCGCAATCCCCAGCACCGCAATCTCGCCGAACGTGTCATAGCCCCGGAAATCCACCAGGATCACATTCACCACATTGGTCCCGCCCCCCAGCGTCTTGGCGTTCGCCAGATGATAGGCCGCGATGCTGGGAAACGCCGGATCGCGCAGCATCAGCGCATAGATCAGCCCCCCCGCGCCCAGCCCTGCCCCCGTCGCCACGATCCCGTCCCGCACCCGGCGCGGCAGGCCGCTTTCATCCGGCGTGGTCTTGGGCAGGAAGTTAAGCGCAAGCAGCAGAAGGATCACCGTCACCACCTCCACTGACACCTGCGTCAGCGCAAGGTCCGGCGCTGACAGATAAGCGAACGCAACCGATACGATCAACCCGATGACCCCCACCAGCATCACCGCGAACAAACGGTTGCGGTGCCCGATGACAAGCGCCACGCTCGTGATCATCAGCACCAGCCAGCCAACCGCCGCCACAGGCTCGACAGGTGTGGCCGCACGCAGGCCGGGCAGGTGGCTTCCCGTCTGGAACGCCCACGCCCCGGCGGCCACGATGATGACCGTGGCGATTCCCAGATACCGGGTCAGCGCACCGTCATGGGCGGCGTCCGTCACACGCCGCATGCGCCGCGTCAGGGCGGTCATCGCGGTATCGAACATCCGCTTGGCATCCGGCTTTGACATGCCATCCCAGATGCGCAGCAGGCGGGGATAGGCACCGATTGCCATCAGACCCGCCCCGACCGCGAAAAGTGACATCCACAGCGCCGCAGGCTCCAACCCGTGCCAATGGTATATCTTTGCGGCCACAACCCCGCCCGTCACCGCCCCCGCACTCGCGTTCACCAGCCACACGGCGCTCGCCATCGGCGCAAGCCCTATAATGATCACCAGCGCCGCCAACAGCGCGGGCGCCGCCCACAAACCCATGCCCGGATCATGCGGCGCGGCGGGATAATCCCCCCGCTCCGGCCCCAGAAAAACATGCGCGATCAGGCGCAGCGAATAGGCCACCGAAAACAGCGCCCCGATGCTCACCAGCGTTGGCAACAGCCACGGATAGCCGCCCCAGACGGTATGCGCCGCCTCTTCCAGCATCATTTCCTTGCTCAGAAACCCGTTCAGCGGCGGGATACCCGCCATCGACAGGCCCGCGATAAGCACGATGCCAAACGTCACTGGCATCAACCGCCGCAATCCCCCCAGCCGCCGGATATCCCGCGTATGCACCGCGTGATCCACGATCCCCGCCGCCATGAACAATGCCGCCTTGAACGTCGCGTGGTTAAGGATGTGGAACATCGCCACCACCGCCGCCGCCTTTGTCCCGAACCCCAAAAGCATCGTGATCAGGCCCAGCTGACTGACCGTCGAATAGGCCAGCAGCGCCTTCAGGTCATGCCTGAACAACGCCACCACCGCCCCCAGCAGCATCGTGAAAAGGCCCGTGGTCGCCACGATATAGAACCACGCTTCCGTCCCTGCCAACACCGGCCACATCCGCGCCATCAGGAAAATTCCCGCCTTCACCATCGTCGCCGAATGCAGATAGGCCGATACCGGCGTCGGTGCCGCCATCGCGTGCGGCAGCCAGAAATGAAATGGAAACTGCGCCGATTTGGTGAATGCACCCAGCAGGATCAGGATCAGCGCCGGCAAATACCACTCACTCGCCTGGATCGCCCCGCGCTGCGTC
>JANMDH010000148.1:0-5842 GCA_031376195.1 Gemmobacter sp.
TTTTGGCCTGCATGTCCTGTGCGGCCTTCATCATTTTGGCCATGTCGCCGATGCCGCCCAACCCTTTGAACATCGTCATCTTTCCTTAGTTGTCCTCGAACGGATCCCAGTTGTCATCCGCCTCGGGCAAGGCTTCGACTGGTGCCTCTGCCTCTGCCTCTGCCTCGGCGTTTACGGCGCGGATTGCGGAAATCTCCGCGCCCGGAAAGGCAGCCATGATCGCCTGCACCAGCGGGTTTTGCGCCGCCTGCGCCTTGGCGTCAGTAAAGCCCTGATTGCGCGCCTCGGCAATCGTCGGGGCACCGCCGTTGCCCACCACCGACACGCCCCAGCGCGCCCCGGTCCAGCCTTGCAATCGCGCGGAGAGACGGGATGCGAGATCGCGCGGCGCATTGGGCAGGGGTTCAAATTCGATGCGACCGGGTGAATATTTCGCCAGCCGCAGGTTGGTTTCCACCTCGACCAGCAGGGTCATGTCGCGCTTTTCACGGATCAGATCGACGACCTGATCAAAGGTCGCGTACAGCCGCAGATCGCCTTCGGCAAGCGCCACGGCAGTGGCGGCCCCGCCCCCCATCGTGGGGCCCGAAACCGGGCCACGGGCGGGTGATTGCATGCGGGGTGCGGATTGTGGTGCCGCGCCGCCCGTCGTGGGCGCATGGCCTGCGGGCATCGGGGCAGATTGCAGTTTGCGCATCAGCGCCTCTGGGTCGGGCAGATCGGCGACGTGTGTCATGCGGATCACGGCCATTTCGGCGGCCATCATCGCATTGGGTGCCAGTCCCAGTTCCTCGATGGATTTCAGCAGCATCTGCCACATCCGCGACAGCACCCGCATCGGCAGGCGTGCGGCCATGTCCAGGCTTCGGGCGCGTTCATCGGGGGGCGTCGTGGGGTCATCCGCCGCCTCGGGCGTGATTTTCACGACGGAAATCATATGCGTGACCTCGGCCAGATCGCGCAGGACGGCCATCGGATCGGCCCCGTCGGCGTATTGCCCGGCCAGTTCTGACAAAGCCCCCGCCGCATCACCGCGCAGGATCATGTCGAACAGATCAAGGACACGGCCCCGATCCGCCAGCCCCAGCATTGCGCGCACCTGTTCAGCGCTGGTTTCGCCCGCACCATGCGCAATCGCCTGATCCATCAAGCTCATCGCGTCACGGACCGACCCTTCGGCGGCGCGGGTAATCAGGGCCATCGCGTCGGGGGCGAGGCTCGCACACTCCAGTCCGGCGACGCGGGTCAGGTGGGCGATCATCACCTCTGGCTCGATCCGTTTCAGATCGAACCGCTGGCACCGCGACAGGACGGTGACGGGAACCTTGCGAATTTCGGTGGTGGCAAAGATGAATTTCACATGAGCGGGTGGTTCTTCGAGCGTCTTTAGCAGCGCGTTGAAGGCGCTGGTGGAGAGCATGTGAACTTCGTCGATGATATAGATTTTGTACCGGGCCGAGGCGGCGCGATAGTGAACGGAATCGATGATTTCACGGATATCGCCGACGCCCGTGCGGGATGCGGCGTCCATTTCCATGACATCGACATGCCGTCCTTCGGCGATGGCGATGCAGGGTTCACAGACGCCGCAGGGTTCGGTGGTCGGGCCACCGGTGCCGTCGGGGCCGACGCAGTTCAGCCCCTTGGCGATAATGCGGGCGGTGGTGGTTTTGCCGACGCCGCGCACACCGGTCATGACGAAGGCGTGGGCGATGCGGTCAGAGGCAAAGGCGTTCTTGAGGGTGCGGACCATCGATTCCTGACCGATCAGATCGGCAAAGGTCTGGGGCCGGTATTTGCGGGCCAGAACCTGATAGCCTTGATCATGGGTGTCGGACACGGCTGCCTCGCGGGATTCGGGTGGGCATGAGACTAGTCTGACGGCGCTGCGGCGTCCACCGGGCATGGTGCTTGCATGACGATGCCCGCGGGTTCAGGGTGGAATTGCGCACCGGGGGGCAAGGGCATGATCGAGATCAATCCGCAAAAGGTTGTGCATGTGATTTACCTCGCGCGTGAAGGTTACCCGGTGCAGGCGGAGCTGGCTGGTTTTATCGCGGACATGAACGTGGACGAAAAGGCGCATCTGGTGGCATTGGCCTGGGTGGGGCGCGGGGCGTTCGAGGCGGAGGAATTTGATGAGGCGGTGGCAACAGCGCGGGCCGAGGCGACGGTGCCAACCGAGGATTACCTGATCGGGATGCCGCATCTGGCCGAAAACCTTGAGGCGGGGATGGAGGCGATGGGCGTGGACGTGTCGGACGAGGAAGAGGATTTTCTGGACGGGGATCATTGATCCCTAACGCTTTTTCTTGCCTGCCCCGCCCCCGCCGAACCGCCGCTGATGCGCCTGAGCGCTGGCTGTCGATGTCACACGTTCTTCGCGTTTCAACTTGCGCCAGCGGGTCAGGCGTTCGGGGTCCAACGTTCCAGCCTTGATTGCGGCCTGCACGGCGCAGCCGGGTTCGCCTTCATGTGCGCAATCGCGGAATTTGCATTGGCCGACCAGCGTGGTGATTTCGTCAAAGACGACATCTATTCCCTCGGGGGTATTTGGCTGCAAACCCCGCATGCCCGGCGTGTCGATGATCCAGCCGCCGTTCGTCAGAGGGCGCAGGGCGCGGTGCGTGGTCGTGTGCCGCCCGCGCCCGTCGCCCTTGCGAATTTCCCCTGTTGCCATTTCCTCACCGGACAGGGTTTGGGTCAGGGTTGATTTGCCCACCCCGGATGATCCGACCAGCGCCACTGTCTGGCCCGCCCGGCACCAGTGGGCCAGTTCTGCAGCCACATCCGGGCTGCGCGCATCCAGCGTGATGACGTCAAGCCCGCGTTGCAGCGCAAGGGTTTGCTGACGGTAATCCTCGGGGTCGTTCGTTCCGTCCGCCTTGGTCAGGATAACCACGGGCACAGTCCCCGCGCCTGCCGCCATTGCAAGATAACGTTCGAGCCGCGCGACGTTGAAATCGGCATTGCAGGAGGTGGTGATGAACAGGGTATCGACATTCGCGGCGATCAACTGGGTTGCGGCACCTGACCCATCGCGTGCAGACGTCAGCCGGTCCAGCAGGGACGAACGGTCGAGCCGCCGCTGGACTGTCATTGCGTCATTCACCAGTAACCAGTCGCCCACGGCAAAGGCGGCGCTGTCCATCTGCGGGGCGACAATATCAACCGGGCCATCGGCCCCGAGGGCAGCCATGCGGGTGCGGTGCACCTCGGCCACGCGCAGGGGGGTTAGGTCTTCATCATCGTCGGTCAGCTGGCTTTGAAACCAGCCTGACCATCCCAGATTTTCAAGGCTGTCCGACATTCGATGCCCCGGGTTTGGTTGCCATGACCGGCATCCCTTGCTGGCGGGCAAAGAGGTGAGAGGCTGACAACGACCCAAGTGGGGCTCGTTACGGCTGCTTCCTTCCGGACCTGACCGGGTTGGCGAGGCACCTGCCCGCGCCAACCTCTCACCGCTCATATAGGGTGGCGTGCAAAACGGTGCAAGCGGGTAGATCAGACTGCGGGAATGATTCCGACGGCCCGCGCCCCGGTCAGAATGTCTGCCGCCACATGATGGGCAAAGCGCCCTGTCGTCGGCACGACATCGGGCACTTGAACGACATGCATTCCTGCCCGATGGGCGGATTCTGCCCCGGTTTCACTGTCTTCAAAAGCGACGCAGCGGGCCGGATCAACCCCAAGCCGTTTGGCGGCCAGAAGGAAGGGATCGGGGGCAGGTTTGGCCGCCTGCACGTCATCGAGCGTGATGATATGGGCAAATTCCGCCTCGATCCCCACGAGCCGCAGTTTGTGATGCGCGCCCGTACGACCCGATGATGTGGCGAGCGCGCGGGGCAGGGTCAGTTGTTCAAACAGTTCCAAGACCCCCGGTTTCAGGCGCAGGTCTTGCGCGATCCGGGCGTCAAATGCACTACGCCACAGGTGGTTCAGGGATTCAAGGTCGATGCCCGGCCGATGCGACAGGATGATCGCGGTGCTGGAGGGTAAATCCCTGCCGACAAGTTGGTGCATGAAATCCAGATCAACGGCGTGTCCGACGCTGGCGAATGCCGCCTGACCTGTCGTCAGGGCAACGCTTTCCGTGTCGATCAGGGTGCCGTCCAGATCGAAGATCACGGCATCGAAGGAGGGCTGCAGGGTCATGATGGCATCGCAATCTGGAAAAAGGTGGCCAACAAAAAGGTGGCCAGCAAAAGAGTGGGCTTAGGTGCCGCCTAGCAGATCAGAGGTGGATGCGAAAGCGGGCAAAGCCGTCTGCCCCGCAGCCCGCCGCATCAATGGCAAGGTGTGCGGGGAGTTGATGAAGGTGGGGCAAAGCACGGGGCGCACTGTCGAACAGGACGCTGGTGCCGGCCATTGGCGCAAAGCGCCAGACATCTGCAGCCTGCCGCCCGAAACTGCCGCCCCCCGCCAGAACATGCCGCACAAGAATGTCACGGTTGGCATCGGGGCTTTCCAGAACGACGCGGTCCGCGCCTTTGAGATGTGGAAAATCCCCGCCGCCCGCCGCGCGATAATTATTCGTGGCCACGATCAGTTCGGCCCGCGGGTCGAGGGCTTTGCCGTTAAGGCACAGGTTGGTTATCCGCCGACTGTCGGGGTTCCGGATGTGGCCCGCCTGATCAAAACGGGCTGGTCTGGACAGGTCGATCCGGTAGGTCAGCCCGTAAATCGTATCGAAGTTATAACTGGGAAAGCTGGGATCGATCAGGAGCTGGTCCTGCGTACCGGGATGGATGTGCCGGAACACGCCTGCGCCGTGTTCCAGCCAATCCGCGACCATCGCGCCCGTCACGCGGACCGCGCGGATCGTGTTGGGAAACAGGTAAAGATCGCTCAGGTGGCGAAGGGCAAGATCGCCCTTCGGGATATCCGTGTAATGGGAGACACCGCCGCGCCCCCCCGCCTTGAACGGGGCAGCGGCGGAAAGAATCGGAAGGCCGACGTGATCCGTGTCACGCAAGAAAGCGGTGACATGGGCGTGCTGTGCCTCGGCCACTATCCTTGTGCAGGGCGAGGGGCAGACGAGGGCGAAATAGGTGTTCAGGTCGGTGTCAGTGAATCCGATCGGCCTGCGGACATAGGTCAAGGTGGCGGCATGGTCGCGCGCGGCGGCATTCAACACTGCAGGTGCGCTGGCGACTGTGGGTTTCGCGGTGGTCCAGTCCGCCTCGCGCCGCAGGATGGGGCGCGCTTCGCTGTGTGATCCGCTGATCTGCCACGCTTGGCCTGTGAGGGTCAGTGTCAGGTCGATGATACCGAGGTGCGAGCCCCAGAAGCCTGCCATGACTGCGGGTTTTCCCATCAGGGTTCCTGCCGCGACGTCTATACCGGGCATGCCCAGAAAATGATCCGACGGAAACACCAGATGGCTGTGGCCCGCGACCACGGCATCAATGCCGGGCAGCCCTGCAAGGGCGGTTGCCGCATTTTCCATGTTTGGCCGCGCGTCGGGCGCACCAATGCCGGAATGTGCCAAAGCCACAATGATATCGGCCCCTGCCGCCTTTAGTTGCGGGATCATGCCGGTCGCCGTATCCAGAATGTCGTGTGTGTCGATCAGGCCGCCCAGTTGTTCCTTGTCCCAGATCGTGATCTGGGGTGGTACAAAGCCGATCACGCCGATGCGCAGGTCCTTGCGGGTGCCGTCCGACAGTGTGAGCGTCCGCGTCAGCAGGGCCCACGGCAAAATCGGGTCGGTTTCCCTGCAGGCCTTGCCCAACCGCGTGACGTTTGCACACAGAACCGGAAAATCGGCGGCGGACAGCACCTGATCAAGAAAATCCAGTCCATAGTTGAATTCATGATTGCCAAGGGCGACGGCGTCATA
>JANMDH010000154.1:0-3378 GCA_031376195.1 Gemmobacter sp.
GGGTTCAGCCCCGCCATCGAATTCCCGATCAGCCAAAGTGGGCGGCTGGAACTGCGCTACAGCCTGAAACAGGACGGCATATCCAACGTCGACGGCCCGGTGGCCGATGACCCGGATACACCCGAGGATGAAACCTCGAACGGGTCATCGCGAATCCTGCGCGCCGAAGAACGTCAGGGCTCACCGATCGCCAGTTCGGTCGGATTTACCTACACCTACGACAACCGCATCACGGGTCTGAACCCGAAAGGCGGCGTGCTTTTGCAGTTTGGCACCGATCTGGCAGGTCTGGGCGGCGACGTTCAATCCGTCACCGCAAAGGTCCTTGCCTTGGCCGAGACGAAGATCTTCAACGAAGAGGTGACGATCCGCGCGATTTTTGAGGGCGGGGCGGTTTCGATGATTGATGGCAACAGCCGCGTGACCGACCGCTTTTTCGGAAACGGCAAGATCCGCGGCTTTGAAGGCAACGGCATCGGTCCACGCGATCTGGGGGCCACCAACGAAGACGCGCTTGGCGGGAACCTGTTTGCCGTCGCCCGGTTCGAGGCTGATTTCCCCTTGGGCCTTCCCGAAGAATACGGCCTGACGGGCGGATTGTTTCTGGACGTCGGGTCGGTCTGGTCGCTCGACAACGTAAACGGCACCGGCGGGCCCGTGGACGACAGTCTGAACCTGCGGTCCGCTCTCGGCTTCTCGCTTCTGTGGGATACGCCGATTGGTCCCTTGCGGCTCAACTTTTCCAAGGCACTGGCCAAAGAAGACTACGACCGTGAACAGACGTTCGATCTGACCGTTTCGACCAAATTCTGATCATGCAGCGGGGGGCCGCAGCCGCGATTGCGCTGGCAACCCTGTTGCATTCGCCCGCGCAGCTTTGGGCCCAAGAAGTGCCTTCTTTGCAGGCTGGCACAATTTTGACGATCGAACCGGATCGTTTGATCGCGGGCACCAAATACGGGCAGGCAGTGCAATCGCGTCTGGATGCCGTCGCCGCCGCATTGCAGGCGGAAAACCGGCAGATCGACGCGGATCTGGAGACCGAAGAAGTCGCCCTCACCGCCCGGCGCGGCACCGTGCCCGCAGCCGAATTTCGGGTTCTGGCCGAAGCGTTCGATGCCAAGGTCGAAGGCATCCGTTCCACGCAGGAGGGCAAAGGCCGCACGCTGACCCAATCACGCGAGGCTGAACGTCAAAAGGTGCTGCAAGCCGCCGTGCCGATCCTCGCCGAATTGATGGCACAAAAAGGGGCTGTGGCAATTCTGGACAAATCGTCGGTCTTTCTTTCGTTTGACCGCAACGATGTCACCAACGAGGCGATTGCAAAGCTGGATGCCGCCCTCGGTGACGGGAGCGCCGCGCCGGGTGGGCCGGATGCCCCGGGTTTGGCACCCGTTGTTCCCGCGCCCCCGCCCAAACCCCCGCCCAAACCCCCGGCTGTGTCGCCGCCGTGATCCCCGCGCGCTTGCCGTGCTTTGCCTGAATTGCTAGTCAGGGCAGGAAAGCCTGCCTGAGACGGGCCGCAAGGGGGACTTATGAACGATAATGCTGCAAAGCCGACCGATGCCGACATTGCCCTGATCCAGCGGCTGATCCCGCATCGCTATCCATTCCTTCTGGTGGACAAGGTGCGCGACATCGTTCTGCATGAATCCTGTGTCGGGATAAAGAACGTGACTTTCAACGAGCCGCAGTTTCAGGGGCATTTCCCCGGAATGCCAATCTTTCCCGGCGTGATGATCATCGAGGCCATGGCCCAGACTTCGGGGGTTCTGGTGGGCCTGTCCATGGACCTTGAAGACAAGAATGCGAATGTCTTTTTCATGGGGGTCGACGCCGTAAAGTTCCGCCGCAAAGTCGTGCCGGGCGATGTGATGGAACTGCACGTGAAAGCCGTGCGTGGCGGCGGGCGCGTCTGGAAATTCGAAGGGCGGGCGATGGTCGGGAATGAACTGGCCTGCGAGGCCACGTTCATGGCAATGTTCGACGTCCCCCGGGCCGCGTCATGACCATTGCCGCTTCCGCCCGCGTTCATGCCTCGGCGCTGATCGAGCCCGGTGCTGTGCTGGGCGAAGGCTGTGTGATCGGCCCCTTTGCGACCATCGGGGCCGAAGTCGTGCTGGGCGAACGCGTGGAAGTGAAAAGCCATGCCGTAGTGACCGGGTGGACAGAAATTGGGGCGGATACAGTGATCTTTCCCTTCGCCTGTGTGGGCGAAGTGCCGCAGGATCTGAAGTTCAAGGGCGAACACACCCGCCTTATCGTCGGCGCGCGCTGCCGCATCCGTGAAGGCGCGACGCTGAACACCGGCACTGCCGGTGGCGGCGGCGTGACGCGGGTCGGCGATGATTGCCTGCTGATGACGGGTGCGCATGTCGGGCATGATGCAACGCTGGGAAACCGGGTGATCCTTGCCAATCAGGTGGCGATTGCAGGGCATTGCGTGATCGGGGATGACGTGATCATCGGCGGCCTTTCGGGCATTCACCAATGGGTGCGGATCGGGCAGGGTGCCATCATCGGCGCAGTGACGATGGTGACGAATGACGTGGTGCCTTACGGGCTGGTTCAGGGCCCGCGCGGGGAACTGGACGGGCTCAACCTTGTCGGGCTGAAACGGCGCGGGGTGGACCGGGCCGAAATCACCGCGCTGCGGGCCGCCTATCAGATGCTGGCGCAGGGCGAGGGCACGTTTCTGGACCGGACACGGCGACTGGCCGAAGAAACAGACAGCGCCCATGTGCGCGAAATGACCGAGTTCATCCTGTCCGCCTCGGACCGTTCGTTCCTGACGCCGAAATGACGCGGACAGCGATCATTGCGGGGCGCGGGGGCCTGCCTTCGGCGCTGGTCGCGGCCATGGCGGAACGGCCTTTGGTTGCGGCCCCTGAGGGGTTTTTGCCCGACGCGCTGACCCCGGATATGACGTTCCGGGTAGAACGGCTGGTGCCATTCCTCAAGGCGCTGGAAGACGCAGGTGTCGCCCGCGTAGTCTTTGCCGGGGCAGTGCAGCGTCCGCGCCTCGACCCCGGCCTGTTCGATCCTGATACCGCAACGCTTGTGCCGCGTCTGCTGTCCGCAATGCAGGGCGGCGATGATGCAACCCTGCGGGTGGTGGTCGCAGTGTTCGAAGAATTCGGCTTTTCGGTCGTGGGCGTGCAGGACGTGACCCCGGAATTGGTGCCACAGGCGGGGATGTTGGCGGGGCAACTGACAGTGGTCGATGAAAACGACGCCGCGCGCGCAGCGGCGATCGTTGCGGCACTTGGGGCGGTGGATGTGGGGCAGGGCGCGGTTGTGCAGCAGGGTCTGTGCCTGGCTTTGGAAACCTTGGCGGGTACGGATAGGATGCTCGCCACAATACCCGCGCTTGCCGCC
>JANMDH010000171.1:0-10857 GCA_031376195.1 Gemmobacter sp.
GTGCCAAGGTCCGGCAGGATCGAATTGGTGAAGGTCGTCGCAAACTCCATCCCGATCAGCCCGATCCCGAAATACACCATCACCAACCAGACGTTGAACCCCCCCGGATCAGCCGCCCAGATGCCCCACGACCCCAGCACATACATCACCGAAAACACCCCGATGAACCACATCCGCCCGCCCGATTTGTCCGCGATACTGCCCAGCAAGGGTGACCCGATCGCGATCAGGAACCCCGCCGCCGCAATCCCGTATCCCCAGATCGACTGCGCCGCCGTCCCGTCCCCCAGAACCTTTGCCATGTAAGGCGCAAAAATGAAGGTCAGCAGCAGCGTATTGTAAGGCTGGCTCGCGAAATCAAAGAAATACCAGCCCCAGATGCGTCGTTTCGCGCTTGCCATGCCAGTCCCCGGTTTCCGCTTTGCCGCATCAAGCCCGAAACGCCCCCACAGCACAAGCCACGTCACGGTTGCGGTTTCCGGACTGCCCCGCTACCAAGGCCGCAACCCGTCTGCGAAAGGCTGCTAAATGACCTCGGTCCTGCAAATTCTGCTGTTGATCCTCGATATTGCCCAATGGATCGTCGTCGGCCACATCATCATGAGCTGGCTTATCAATTTTCAGGTGCTCAACCTGCGCCAACCCCTCGTCGCGCAAATCTGGAACGGGCTGAACAGCCTGCTTGAACCGCTTTACGCCCGCGTCCGCTCGGTTCTGCCAAACATGGGCGGGCTTGACCTTGCCCCCCTTCTTGTCTTGCTTGCGATTTACATCCTGCGCATCGTGCTGATCAACAACGCCGCCCTGTTTTACTGACATCTGACCGCCCCCATGCAGCATCCCCGTGATCTTCTCGCCTCGGTTTTTGGCTTTGCGGCCTTTCGTCCGGGGCAGGAAGAAATTGTCGATGCCGTCCTCGCAGGTCGCGACACCCTGGCCATCATGCCCACCGGCGGTGGCAAATCCCTGTGTTTTCAACTGCCTGCCCTGTGTCTTCCGGGTGTGACAGTCGTCATTTCCCCCCTGATCGCCCTGATGCGGGATCAGGTTCGCGCCCTGCGCGCTGTGGGCGTTGATGCCGGCGCGCTGACCTCCGGCAATACCGACGAAGAAACCGCCGAAGTGTTCGCAGGCCTTGACGAAGGCCGCATCCGCATCCTCTACATGGCCCCGGAACGCCTCGCCTCCGCCGCCACGCTGCCCCTGCTGCGCCGCATCGGCACCCGCCGCATCGCTGTGGACGAGGCGCATTGCGTCAGTCAATGGGGCCACGATTTCCGCCCCGATTATCTGCGCATCGGCGAATTGCGACGCGCCCTGAACGTGCCGCTCGCCGCCTTTACTGCCACAGCGGACGAAGAAACCCGCGCCGAAATCGTCACCCGCCTGTTCGCCGGAACGCCCCCCGCCAGTTTTCTGCGCGGCTTTGACAGGCCAAACATCCACCTTGCCTTTGCCGTCAAGGACAACCCCCGCAATCAGGTTCTGTCCTTCGCCGCTGCCCGCAAAGGCCAATCCGGCATCGTCTATTCCGCCACCCGCGCCAAAACCGAAACCCTGGCGCAGGCGTTGCGCGAGGGTGGGCATTCCGCCTGCCACTACCACGCCGGGATGGACGCCGAAGATCGCCGCCGCGTCGAAATCCGGTTTCAGCAGGAAGACGGCCTGATCGTCGTCGCCACCATCGCCTTCGGGATGGGCATCGACAAACCTGACATCCGCTGGGTCGCCCATGCCGACCTGCCGAAATCCATCGAAAGCTATTATCAGGAAATCGGCCGCGCGGGCCGCGACTCTGCCCCTGCCGAAACCATGACGCTGTTTGGCCCCGATGATATCCGCCTGCGCCGCAGCCAGATCGACGAAGGGGCCGCCCCAGTGGATCGCAAGGCCGCCGATCATGCGCGCCTGAATGCCCTGCTGGGTCTGGCCGAGGCGGTGGGCTGTCGCCGTCAGGTTCTGCTCGGCTATTTCGGCGAAACCTCCGGCCCCTGCGGCAACTGCGATACGTGTGACCGGCCTGCAGATATCTTTGATGCCACCGACGCCGTGCGCAAGGCGCTGTCGGCCATCCTGCGCACAGGCGAATGGTTCGGCGCGGGCCCCCTGATCGACATTCTGACCGTCAGCTCAACCGCCAAGGTCCGCGAAAAGGGGCATGATCAACTGCCCACCTTTGCCGTGGGGCGTGATCTGACGAAACCCGTCTGGGGGGCCGTCTTCCGCCAGATGATGGGGCGCGATCTGATCCGCCCCGACCCCGACCGGCATGGTGCCTTGCGGATGACCGACGCCGCCCGCCCCATTCTGCGCGGCGAACAAGGCATCACGTTGCGCCGCGATACCGTCGCAGCGGCGGAATCCCCCAGCCAGGTCGTGCGCGCGCAGGTGTCGGATGAAGATGCGCCGCTGTTGTCCGCGCTGAAAGCCAAACGCCGCGCTTTGGCCGAGGCGGCGTCGGTGCCCGCTTATGTGGTGTTCCCCGACCGCACCCTGATCGAAATGGCCGAACGGCGGCCCGCAACTCTGGATCAGATGGCGGGGATCACTGGCGTCGGCGCAAAAAAACTGGAAAGCTATGGATCGGCGTTTCTGGCGGTGATCACGGGCGAAGTGGCAACCCGGCCCCACCCGTCGCGGATGCGGCTGGTGGGGCGCGATGCGGGGGCGATCTACGACCGGCTGGCCGAAGTGCAACTGCAACTCGCGCGGGGCGAGGGCGGCACCCTGAAACCGATGAGCCTGTCCCCTTCGGCCTTACGCCGCATCGCCGAGGCAAAGCCCGGATCACTGTCCGATCTGGACCGCGCGGGCGATCTGGGGGCAGCCAAACTGGAACGGTTCGGCGATGCGTTCCTGGCAGTGATCCGGGGCGAGGAATAACCGCTCCTCCACCCTTGCGGGTGACGTCGCTTGCGCGGGCGACATCACCCGCAAGGGTGGAGGCGCGGGTGTTGGCTCAGTTCAAAACCACAATCGCGATGTTCAGCGCTGACGCCACCGACACCCAAGCCAAATACGGCACGAACATCAGCGCGGAAATCCGGTCACGACGCCATTCCACAACGATGAATGCCAGGATCGAAAGCCACATCACCCCGATGATGGGCAGCGCCCAAAGCGGCTGCTGCAAACCGAAAAACACCGGGCTCCACGCGAAATTCGCAGCCATCTGCAACAGCCACAGCCCCTGCGCCCCGCCATACAGCGCCTTTCGCGCCCCCACGATCCCGATAAGCACATACAGCACAGTCCAGACCGGCGCGAACATCCAGTTGGGCGGCGTGAACCACGGCTTTTCCAGCGCGACATACCACGGCCCCGGAATATTGCTCGACCCAATCCAGCCGCCCATCCCGATGACAGCCACGATAAAGGCGGCATGCACCGCAATCGTCACCCCGCGCGACGGCTCTGGTTTTTCCGACATTTCCGCCATCTGACATGCCCTTTCCCGGCAGGTAATCCCGCACTCACAGCCCTGCCATGACCCGGCCTTCAGGGCAAGGGTGTGCATCTTGTGGGGTCAGGCCACTTCGGATGCCGGGGCAAATTCGGCCTCGCTCAGCACCGCGCACGCGTCTTTCGGGCAATGCCGTGCCAATGCCTCGGCAATCGCCGCCCGCCGCAGGGGTTTGGTCATGTATTGATCGATCCCCGCCGCCAGTATCCCCAGTTCGTCCCCGTCCATCGCATGCGCCGTCAGCGCGCAGATCGGCACATGGCTTTCCCCGCCCTCCAGCGTCCTGATCGCCATCGCAGCCTCCCGCCCGTCCATTTCAGGCATCGAGATGTCCATGAAAATCAGATCGGGGGCAAAGCTCTGGAACAGATCGACCGCCTCGATCCCGTTGTTCGCGAACACCAGATCAATGTCGAAATCCTTGACCATCTTGCGGAACACCAGCTGGTTTGTCCGGTTGTCCTCCGCCGCCAGCACCCGCATCCGGCGCAGCGCCCCTTGGGGGGCAGCAAGCTCCGCCACCGCCTCAACCGGCACTGGCCCCGACAAGGCTTGCAGCCGCCGATACAGATCGGCCCGCAGCAGCGGCTTTTGCAGCGTCGCCGTCAGGATGCCCGCCCCGTCCGCCGTGCGTGCCGCCGTCGGATTCGATGTCAGCAGCACGATCGGCATCGCCAGGGCCCGATCCCGGATTTTCTGCGCCAGTGCCACCCCATCCATGTCCGGCATCTCGTGATCCGTCAGAACAACATCAAAGGCCGCGTCCATTTCCAGTGTCAGCAGGGCATCCGCGCCAGACCGGCACAACACAACCTCTATCCCGCACGGCACCAGCTGGCGTTCCAGAATGGTCCGGTTGATGAACAGATCATCCACCACCAGCGCCCGCCGCAAGGTCAACGGGCCTTGCACCACGGCCACATCCTCCGCCACCGGCAGCGACAGGCGAAAACCGAAACTCGACCCCTGGCCCAGTTCGCTGTCCACCCAGACCGCCCCGCCCATCCGCGCGATCAGCTTTTGCGTAATGGCCAGACCCAGGCCCGTCCCCTCAAACTTGCGGTTTGCCTCACTTTCCACCTGGTTGAATTCGCCAAAGATGTGGCCCAGATACTCTGGGGCGATCCCGATTCCCGTATCTTCCACCGTCACGTGCACCTGCACGGCCCCCTCGTCCACCTCGACGCCCACCACCCGGATCAGCACATGCCCCGCTTGGGTAAATTTCACCGCATTCCCGATCAGGTTCGTCAGAATCTGCCGCATCCGCCCCGGATCGCCCACGAACCGCGTCGGCAGGAACATGTCGAAATCAATCAGCAGATCAACCCCCTGCGCCCTTGCCCGGGGCTGCAAAAGCATCGTCACCTCGTGAATCGTGCGTTCCAGATCAAAGGGTTCGGGATGCAGGGTCAGGCGTTCCGCCTCGATCTTTGAATAGTCGAGGATATCGTTGATGATCACCAAAAGTGCCTCGCCCGACGACCGGATGGTTTCCGCGAACAGGCGTTGTTCTTCCGTCAGGGCCGTATCGCACAACAGTTCCGCCATCCCCACCACACCGTTCATCGGCGTCCTGATCTCATGGCTCATGTTCGCCAGAAACGCTGATTTGGCCCGGTTTGCCGCCTCCGCCGCCAGCCGCGCCGCCTCCAGCGCCACTTGTTGTTCCTTGACCCCTGTGATGTCCACCCGAAGGCCGACCCGCCCCCCATCCGGTGTCGGGTGGTCATAGGCCCGGATCCAGCGTCCGTCGGTCAGTTGCTGTTCATGCACCCCGTCGGCCATCCGGTGCTGATCCATCCGGTCGCGCAGCCACGCGTCTTCCCGCCCGATTGCATCGCAGTGTTGGCCGCGTTCCAGCCCGTGCCGCAGAATGTCCTCGAACCGCGTTCCCGGCACCATTGCCTCTGCACTTTCCGGATAAGTCTCGCGGTAGCGTTCGTTGCAGGTCAGCAGCCGGTCATCGCGGTCAAACAACACGAACCCGTCCGGGATCGCTTCAATCGCCGCCCAGATGCGCATCTGTTCCGTGATGTTCAGCGCCAGCGTCACCAGACCGCCGTCCTGCGCCCGCCGGTCCACCAGTTTGAACCAGTTTCCGCTGGTCAGTTGCACCACCAACGGCTCCAGCGGATCATCGTCCCAGCGCGCCAGCATCGACGCAATCCAGCCTTCCGCCGTCCGGTCCCCCAACAGGATCAGATCAAGGTCAAGCGCGATGCGCAACATCGCCTCATACGGTGTTCCGGGCGGAAGTGGCCTGCCCTGAAAAACCGCCAGATAGGCACGGTTCGCCGTCACCAGACGCCTGTCCCCATCGAACACCGCAAACCCGTCTTCAATCGTGTTGATCGATTCCCAAAGGCGCTGTTCTGCCATCAGGGCTGCGGCATGGGCCCGGTCCAGATCCGTCAGAAACCGCGTGTTCTGCCCCTTTAAGACCTCTGCCTCGCTCAGCGCCGACTGCACCACGTGCCGCTGCTGCACGATCTGGTCCGACAAAGATCGTGCATGCAGGGCAAGGCGTTCATTTGCAACAAATAATTCCCGGCTTTTCTGTTCCAGAAGGCGCTCTGCCGCCAATCGCGCCCGCCGTTCCCTGGACAGCCGTTCCGCAATATCCATGTCCAATTCGCCCCGTAAACCCGGCGTCGCCTGCCTGTCGGGTTCCATACTGGCCCAACATCATGAACCAAGGCTTAAGGTTGGCACGACAAATCCGGAATTCCACGAATCCTTGCCTTGCAAAGGCCGCCATGCGACCGTGCACTCATCTTGGGGTGGAGGATTTTCATGCGTCGTTTCTCACTGGCATTTGCTCTTTTCAGTATGGCCCTTGCCCTGCCCTTCACAGGTTTCGCGCAGGACATTGTGCCCGTAAAACGCTTTGTCCTGTCCGAAAACACTGATCTTCCCGGCGGCGATCTGGCCTCCGCGTTCGATACCACGCTCGAAGCGTGCGAACGCGCCTGCCTGTCCGACACGCAATGCACGCATTTCACCTTCAACACGCGGAATGCGTCCTGTTTTTCAAAGTCCAACCCCGGCAGCCCCGCCTATTTCGAAGGCGCTTATTCCGGCGAAATGCTTGCAACCCCGCCGGGCGTAGCCGCGCGCTCAGGCTTTCGGCGATCAGAACTGGGTTTTCTGGGCGATTATGATCTGACAGCCGCGTTCCAGCAGGCCACCAATCTGGCGAATGAACATACCACTGGCGAATGGACCGCCGAAGAACATCTGCAATCCGCCGCCGATTCCGAAGCGAACGGCGACTATGTCATGGCGGTCAATTTCACCGGGGCGGCCTTGAACAGGTCGGATTCCGGGGCCGACTGGGGCGAATATGCGCGGCGTCTGCTGCTCGCCGCCGGGCAGGATACGAACAATGCGCGCGGCTATCAGGACCGGGCTTTCAACGCGGCAATCAATGGCTATCTGCGGTCGGAAAACCCAGGCCTGCGCCACAGCATCCTTGTCACGATGGCCGAGGCGCTGGAAAAGATCGACCGGGGCCGCGATACGGTTCAGGCCCTGCGTCTGGCGCAATCCCTGCAGGCGCGCGATGATACCGCAGTGCTGCTCGACGATGCGATTGGCAAATACGGCTTTCGCGTTCTGGAAACCGAAGTTCAGTCCGATTCCGCCCGTCCCCGCATCTGCGTGAACTTCTCCGAAGACCTCGCCGCGTCGGGGGTCGATTACTCCAGCTTTGTGCAACTCCCCGAGGCGGGCATGACCATCAGCGCAGGTGCCTATCGCCAGCTGTGCGTCGAAGGCGTCCAGCACGGCGCGCGTTATACCGTGACCTTCCGTGAAGGCATGCCTGCTGCCGATGGCCAGACCTTGGCGAAATCGGTTCCCCTGACCCTGTATGTCCGCGACCGCAGCCCCGGTGTGCGCTTTGCCGGCCGGTCCTACGTTCTGCCGAAATCGGGCACGGCGGCGATTCCCGTGGAAACGGTGAACACCGACAAACTGGATCTGAAACTGTACCGCATTTCGGATCGCAACCTTCTCCGCTCGATACAGGCCAATTATCTGGGCGCGCCCATTGCCGAATGGCAGGAGGCGGAATTTGACGGCTCCGTCGGTGACGAATTGTGGACCGGTGACGCCACCGTTGGCCAGGACGTCAACAAGGACGTCACCACCCGCCTGCCCATGGACGCGGCGATTGCCGGGCTTCCCGCAGGTGTCTACGCCTTGCGCGCCACAGTGCCGGGGGTTGACCCTTATACCGTTCCGTCCGCCTGGCAGTGGTTCGTCGTGTCCGATCTCGGCCTGACCACGATGTCGGGCGTCGACGGCCTGCACGTCTTTGTGCGCGGCCTTGGGGATGCCGGGGCGAAACCGGGGGTCGACGTGCAACTGCTGTCGCGTGCCAATGAAATCCTCGGCTCAGCGCAGACCGATGCCATGGGCTATGCCCGCTTTGACGCAGGGTTGGCGCGCGGGACAGGCGGGTCGTCGCCCGCCCTGATCGTGGCCAAGGAAGGCGAAGGCGACATCGCCTTCCTGTCGCTGACCGATCCCGAATTCGATCTGTCCGATCGTGGCGTCGAAGGGCGTGAGGCGGCACCCCCCGTCGATGTTTACCTCACCACGGATCGCGGGGCCTACCGCGCCGGTGAAACCGTCTATGCCACGGCCCTGACCCGTGACGCACAGGCGGCGGCAGTGGCCGACCTGCCGCTGACCGCCATTCTGATGCGCCCCGATGGCGTCGAATATTCCCGCGCCTTGGTGCAGGATGGCGGCGCGGGCGGGCATGTCTTTGCCCTGCCCATCGCAGGTTCCGCCCCGCGCGGCGTCTGGCGGCTGGAGGTGAAGACCGATCTTGAGGCGGACGCCCTGACCAGCCAGACCTTTCTGGTCGAGGATTTCCTGCCCGAACGCATCGACTTTGACCTGACCCTCGCAGATGCCCCGATCCGTCTGGGCGATGCCCCCGAACTGACCGTCGATGCCCGCTATCTGTTTGGCGCACCCGGGGCAGGATTGGCGGTCGAGGGCGAAGTGCTGTTGTCGTCTGCCGACACGATTGAAGGTTTCCCCGGTTATGTCTTTGGCCGTCAGGATCAACCGTTCAGCGCCACCCTGCAGTCCTTTGATACCACATACACAACCGATGATGCTGGCCAGACCGTTGTAACCGCCGCCCTTCCGACCGTTGCCGCCGATCCGGGCCGCCCGCTTGAGGCGCGCTTTACCGTGCGCGTGGCCGAAGGGTCAGGGCGTCCGGTGGAACGGCGCATCACGAAACTGCTGACGCCCTCCGCGCCGATGATCGGCATCAAACCGCTGTTCGATGATGTCGTCGCCGAAGGCACGGATGCGACCTTCAACCTGATCGGGCTGGACGCCGACGGCAAGCCCGCGCCGATGGCCGTCAAATGGACGCTGACGCGGATCGAGAATGATTACCAATGGTATCAAAGCTATGGCAACTGGAACTGGGAACCGGTCACCAGCCGGGTTCTGGTCAAGGAAGGCACGGCAGACCTTGGGGCCGACCCCGCACAGATTGCAGGCCCGGTGCAATGGGGCGAATATGAATTGCTGGTGGAACGCACCGATGGTGCTGCCGGGGCGGCATCCACGACTTTCTACGCAGGTTGGTATGTGCCTGCCGACGTGACCGCCACGCCCGATACCCTGGAACTATCGCTCGACAAGCCCGCCTACAAACCCGGCGATACCGCCACCCTGCGCATCGTGCCGCGCGCGGCAGGCACTGCGCTGATCACCGTTCTGTCCAACCGTCTGGTCGCCATGCAGGCGGTCGAGGTGACGGAGGGCGAAAACCTCATCACCCTGCCCGTCACCGACGAATGGGGTGCAGGCGTCTATGTCACCGCATCGGTCCTGCGACCCATGGATGTGGCCGCTGGCCGCAACCCGGCACGCGCGCTGGGTCTGGCCCATGCCGCGATTGACCCTGGCGCAAAGCAACTGCTGGCAACGGTGGAAACAGCCCCCGAGGCGGCACCCCGTGGCCCGATGGACATCGCGGTCAAGGTGGATGGCCTGACCCCGGGCGACAGCGCCTTTGCCACCATTGCCGCCGTGGATGTCGGTATCCTGAACCTGACGGCGTTTCAGGCCCCGAACCCCTCCGACTATTATTTCGGTCAGCGCAAACTCGGCGTCGGCATCCGTGACATCTATGGCCGCCTCATTGACGGCCTGAACGGCGCAGAAGGCACCGTCCGATCCGGCGGCGACGCGGGCGCGCAAGCCAACCTGCAGGCCCCGCCCCCCACCGAAGAACTCGTCGCCTATTTCACAGGCCCGGTTCAGGTCGGGGCCGACGGCTATGCCCGCGCCTCGTTTGACCTGCCGTCGTTCAATGGCACTGTCCGCGTCATGGCGGTCGTGTGGTCCGGCAAGTCCGTGGGTCAGGCCCAGACCGATGTGCTGGTGCGCGACCCCGTGGTCGTCACCGCCAGCCTTCCGCGATTCATGTCGCCCGGCGACACCTCCCGCCTGCTGCTCGAAATCGTCCACGCCACCGGCCCCTCCGGCCGCATGGGCCTTGATGTGTCGGGGCAGGGCGTCACGCTGGGCGATGTCCCCTCAGGCTTTGACCTCGGCGATCAGGCCAAGGTCGTCTATGCCGTGCCCGTCACCGCCACGGATGTCGGCAATCAGACCATCACCGTCAACCTGACCACCCCTGATGGCAAACAACTGGTAAAAACCCTTACCCTGCCGGTGCAGGTCAATGATCCCGAAATCGCCCGCATCAGCCGCTTTGATCTGGCCAAGGGCGATACCTTCACCTTCAACGCCGATGTCTTCACCGGCCTCATCCCCGGTTCGGCCACCGCAACACTGGCCATCGGCCCGATTGCCCGCCTCAACGCACCCGGACTTCTGGCCGCCCTCGACCGCTATCCCTATGGCTGCACGGAACAGATCACCTCCAAGGCCATGCCGCTGCTCTATTTCGATCAGGTTGCGCAGGCGATGGACCTGCCCGGTGCCGACAACATCAAACTCCGCGTCGATCAGGCCATTGTCGAGGTGTTGCAGAACCAGACCGCCGAAGGCGCGTTCGGCCTCTGGTACGCCTCGTCCGGGGATTTCTGGCTCGATGCCTATGTCACTGACTTCCTGTCCCGCGCCCGCGCCCAAGGCTTCGATGTGCCCGACCTCGCCTTCCGCACCGCACTCGACAACCTGCGCAATCAGGTCAACTATCAGCCTGATTTCGATGCCGGGGGTGAGGCGCTTGCCTACGCCCTGATGGTTCTTGCCCGCGAAGGGGCCGCCGCCATCGGTGATCTGCGCTACTACGCCGACGTCAAGGGCGAGGCGTTTTCCACCCCCCTCGCCAATGCCCAGCTTGGTGCAGCCCTCGCCAGCTATGGCGATCAGCAACGCGCCGA
>JANMDH010000176.1:0-8804 GCA_031376195.1 Gemmobacter sp.
TCGGCGCGTTCCATATAGCGGGCGATCCAGAACAGGTTGTCGGCGGTACGGCTTAACATCTGATCACTCCGCCAACACCCAGGTATCCTTGACGCCACCGCCCTGCGACGAATTCACGACCAGCGATCCATCGGTCAGCGCCACCCGCGTCAGCCCGCCGGGGACCAGATCAATCCCTTCGCCCACCAGACAATAGGGGCGCAAATCGACGTGGCGCGGTGCGATGCCTTCGTCCACGAAAGTCGGCGTTGTGGACAGGGCGAGCGTCGGTTGCGCGATGTAGTTGCCCGGATCGGCGATGATCTTATGCCGGAATGCCTCAACCTGTGCCTTGCTGGATTTCGGCCCGACCAGCATCCCGTAACCACCCGACCCATGCACCTCTTTCACCACCAGTTCTTCAAGATTGCTCAGCACATAACCCAGATCGTCCTGTTTGCCGCATTGCCATGTCGGCACGTTTTGCAGGATCGGCTCTTCGCCCAGATAAAACCGGATCATTTCGGGCACGAAACAATAAACCGCCTTGTCATCGGCCACGCCTGCGCCGGGGGCCGAACAGATCGCCACCCCGCCCGACCGATACACATCCATCAGCCCCGGCACCCCAAGCATGGAATCCGGCCGGAAACACAGCGGGTCGATGTAGGCGTCATCAATGCGGCGGTAAATCACATCGACCCGCTTTGGCCCCTCGGTCGTGCGCATCCACACATATTCGCCTTCGACGAACAAATCCTGCCCTTCGACCAGCTCGATCCCCATCAGATCGGCCAGAAAGCTGTGTTCATAATAGGCGCTGTTGAACGCCCCCGGCGTCATCAGCACGATCGTCGGGTCGCCCACGCATTTGTTGGGCGCAACCGAGGCGAGCGTCCGGCGCAGGCGTTCGGAATAGTTGTCAATCGGCTGGATGCGGTTTTCGCGGAACAGGCTGGGAAACATCCGCATCATGATTTCGCGGTTTTCAAGCATGTAGCTGACCCCCGATGGGGTGCGGCAGTTGTCCTCCAGCACGAAGAAATCCTCCGGCCCGGTGCGCACGATGTCGATACCCACAATATGCGAATAAACGCCCTTGGGCGGCACGAACCCCACAACCGCCTGTTCATAAGCCTCGTTCTGATAAACCAGCCGCGCCGGGATACGGCCTGCGCGAATGATTTCGCCCCGGCCGTACACATCCACCAGAAAGGCGTTCAGCGCACGTGCGCGCTGTTTGATACCGCGTTCAAGGCGTGACCATTCCGCAGCCGTGAACACCCTGGGGAACATATCGAAGGGGATCAGACGGTCGGGGTCGCCGCCTTCGCCATAGACGGCAAAGGAGATGCCGATCTGGCGAAACAAGGCTTCCGCCTCGGCCTGTTTCATCTGGCGCAACTCGGCCGGCATCGCCCGCGTCCACGTGTCCAGCTGCGCATAGGGCGGGCGCACTGCTCCGCCGTGAAACATCTCGTTGAAATGACTGATCATCTGCTTCACCCCGCCACACCTTTCCCTGACTAGATCAGCCCGATGGTCATCCGGAAAGGCCCGATCCAACAATTTATGCATGACAAGGCGGCACATGCCCATTTTTTGTGCAATGCCCTCCCTGTTACAGACCGAACAACCATAATCGTTCCGCAGAGGCCTGTCTTGACATCCCAGGTCATCAAGTCAATTGTGCAATTGACAATCATTCGCAGGACTAACCTTAGCATGTCTACCCCGACGCCCGGCTGGCAACGCGACAATCCGGCTCCTTCATTATCCGAAGTTTTCCGCAGCATTGCGGTCGTCAAAGGAACCACATCTTTCCGCAGATTCCTCGCCTTTGTCGGGCCGGGCTATCTGGTTGCCGTCGGCTACATGGACCCCGGGAACTGGGCCACGTCATTGGCCGGCGGGGCAAAATTTGGTTATGCGCTTTTGTTTGTGGCCCTTCTGTCCAATATCATGGCTATCCTGCTGCAATCGCTTTGCGCGCGACTAGCCATCGCATCTGGGCGCGATCTCGCACAGGCCTGCCGCGACGCCTTTCCCAAATGGGTTTCCTTCCCGCTGTGGATCCTTGCTGAACTTGCCATCATCGCCACCGATCTGGCCGAAGTGATCGGCACGGCGATCGGTCTGAATTTGTTGTTCGGCATCCCTCTGGAGATCGGCATTTTCATCACCGCCGCCGATGTCTTTTTGATCCTGTGGCTTCAGAACAAGGGGTTTCGCTGGATCGAGGCACTGATCATTGCCCTTCTTGGCGTCATCACGGCCTGTTTTGCCGTTCAGATCGCCTTGGCCGATCCGGACTGGGCAGCCGTTATCGTGGGGTTCGCCCCCACCAGCCAGATCGTTCTGAACCCCGAAATGCTGTATCTCGCGCTTGGGATCATCGGGGCCACGGTGATGCCGCATAACCTGTATCTGCATTCCGGCATCGTCCAGACCCGCGCCTTTGCGCTGGATGAGGCGTCCAAGCGGGATGCCCTTCGCATGGCCACATGGGACAGCACGATTGCCCTGATGTTTGCGCTTGTCATCAATGCGTCCATCCTGATCCTCGCCGCTGCCACCTTCCATGCCAACGGGCAAACCGATGTCGTCGACATCGACAAGGCCCATGTTTTGCTTGCCCCCCTTCTCGGCTCTGCCATCGCCCCCACTTTGTTCGGGATTGCGCTGCTGGCCTGCGGATTGAATTCGACCGTCACCGCAACAATGGCCGGACAGATCGTAATGGAGGGGTTCATCCGGCTGCGAATGCCGCCTTGGGCACGGCGGCTGACGACACGCTCGATTGCCATTCTGCCCGCCATTGGCGTCATCCTGATGTCGGGCAGTGAAAGCATCGGCAGACTGTTGATCCTCAGCCAGGTTGTCCTGAGCTTTCAGTTGCCGTTCGCGATTGTCCCGCTTGTCATGTTCACCGCGTCACGCGCCAAGATGGGGGCATTGGTCGCCCCCCGTTGGCTGACCGCACTATGCGCTTTGATCGCCATTGTGATCATCGCCCTGAATGTGAACCTGCTTTACAGCGTCGCCGCCGGGTAACCCCTTCCCCTGACCGCGCGCCATGCTACCCTTTATGTATGGCGCGTGACCCTCTTTTGACCTTTACGGACCGGGGCATCTATTGCCCTGCAGGTGCGTTTTACATTGACCCTTGGCGCCCGGTGGACCGTGCCCTGATCACGCACGGGCATTCCGATCATGCGCGTTGGGGGCATGGTGCGTACCTTTCCACCTATCAGGCGGCCCCGGTCATCCGTCATCGTCTTGGCGATATCGTGTTGGACACCATCGCGTATGGCGAGACGCGCCGCATCGGGGATGTCACGGTGACCTTCCATCCGGCAGGACACGTGCCCGGATCGGCACAGATCGCGGTGGAACGCGGGGGCGAGGTTTGGGTAGTGTCGGGTGATTACAAAGTGGAACCTGACGGGCTGTCGGAACCCTTTGCGCCGGTGCCCTGTCATGCGTTCATTTCGGAATGCACCTTTGGCCTGCCCGTTTTTCGCTGGCAGTCACAGGCGCTGGTGTCAGATCAGATCAACACGTGGTGGGCGGCGAATGCGGCGGCGGGGCGCATGTCGATCATCGGGGCCTATGCTTTGGGCAAGGCACAGCGGATCATGGCAATGGTGGACCCGGGTATCGGCCCGATCCTGACCCACGGCGCAATCTCGGCCACCACTGATATTCTGCGCAGCCAGGGTTATGCCTTGCCCAACACACTGCATGTCGGCGCAGGGGTCGGCGCAAAATCGCATCCGGGGGCCTTGGTCATCGCCCCGCCCTCTGCACTCGGCTCTGTCTGGGCCGGGCGTTTCGGTCCTGCCGATCAGGCCGTTGCGTCGGGCTGGATGGCCCTGCGCGGCATCCGGCGCAGGCGCGGCGCGGCGACTGGCTTCGTGCTATCGGATCATGCGGATTGGGCCGGGTTGAACACGGCAATCCGGGCCACGGGGGCACAGCGGGTGTTCGTGACGCACGGCTACACGGCAGTGTTCCGGCACTGGCTGGCCGATCAGGGATATGACGCTGGGATTGTGGAAACCGAATATGACGGGGATGATGCCGAACCGGTCGAGGGGGCGGAATGAAAGCCTTTGCCACCCTCTTCAGCGCGTTGGATGGCACGACGAAAACCGGTGTCAAAGTTGCGGCTCTCGCGGAATACTTTCGCGCGGCACCGGATGCCGACCGCCTTTGGACCATCGCCTTGCTGTCTGGCCGTCGCCCGAAACGGGTGATTAACGCCACCGAACTGCGCACCTGGGCGGCCGAGGCGGCGGGTCTGCCGCTGTGGCTGTTTGAGGATGCCTACAACGTCGTCGGCGATCTGGCCGAAACGATTGCCCTGATCCTGCCTGTGGCGGATACGCAATCCGACATGACCCTGTCGCAAACGATCCTGCACCTGATCAGGCTTGCGGGCCAACCCGCAGACACCCGCCGGAATGCCGTATTGGCGGACTGGCAGGCCCTCGGCCCCGAGGAACGCTTTCTGTACAACAAACTGCTGACCGGCGGCTTTCGCATGGGCGTCAGTCAGGGCCTGATGACCCGCGCACTGGCACTGGCAACGGGGGTGGAAGAGGCGACGCTGGCCCACCGCCTCATGGGCGACTGGACGCCCCAGACGACGAGTTTTGCCGATCTGATCACTGATCAGGGCGGCAGTGCAGCCCGCCCCTATCCTTTCGCCCTCGCCTCGGGGTTGGAAGGTGAAAGCGAATTGCTCGGCCCGCCCGAAGATTGGCTGGCCGAATGGAAATGGGACGGCATCCGGGGCCAGCTGATCGCCAGACCGGGGGCATTCGCCCTGTGGTCGCGGGGCGAGGAGCTGATCACCGACCGCTTTCCCGAATTTGCAGCACTGGGCGACTTCCTGCCCCCCGGCACCGTAATCGACGGCGAAGTTCTGGCCTGGGATGCCGTCGCCGACCGCCCCCTGCCCTTTGCCGCGCTGCAAACCCGGATCGGGCGCAAGACAGTGTCCAAGGCGCAACTGGCAAACGCGCCCGCAAGGATGCTCGCCTATGATCTGCTGGAGCATGGCGGGGTTGACCTGCGGACCGCACCCTTGTCCGAACGACGCGCGCGCCTGACGTCGATCATCGCGGCTCTGCCCCCGGGCATGGCGCTTGATTTGTCCCCCACCCTGCCCTTCACCGATTGGATACCATTGGCCCAGACCCGCGCAACCGCCCGCGATCATCTGGCCGAAGGATTGATGCTGAAACGCCTGTCATCCGCCTATCATGTCGGGCGCAAACGCGGCGACTGGTGGAAGTGGAAGCTCGACCCCTATTCTGTCGATGCCGTCATGATCTATGCGCAGGCGGGTCATGGACGCCGCGCCAACCTGTTCACCGATTTCACCTTTGCCGTGCGCGACGGCAATGACCTCGTCCCCTTTGCCAAGGCCTATTCCGGGCTGACCGACGTGGAATTCGCCGAAATCACCCGCTGGGTGCAAAAGAATACACTCGAACGCTTCGGCCCTGTGCGCCGCGTTCCCCCAGAACTGGTGTTCGAAATCGGGTTCGAGGGGATTCAGGCCAGTCCCCGCCACAAATCGGGGATCGCCCTGCGCTTCCCCCGGATGCTGCGCTGGCGGCACGACAAAGGTGTGGATGAGATTGATACGCTGGATGCCCTGAAGGCGCTTTTGCTGGCACAGGCGGGCACGCTGCCCCCGCACCCCCGGCATATTTAAGGACAGAAAATCCTTGGTGACAGGTGTTTGACTTGCGAGGCAGCACCTAAAGCCCTACCTCAGATCGAACCCATCTGGAGCCTTGCCATGACCCTGAACCTGCCCCGCCCCGTGTTCGACGCCAATGCCGGCTCTGGCGGGTTTGGCAATCTGCCGGACTGGAATCTGGACGATCTGTATACATCGCCCACATCCAACGAATTCATCAACGACATGGGTCAGGTGCAAACCGCCTGCGCGGATTTTGCCAAAGCGTATGAGGGCAGACTGGCCGATCTGGACGCGGCAGGGATGCTGGCATGCGTTCATGCCTATGAGGCGATCGAGATTACGGCAGGGCGGCTCATGTCATTCGCGGGGCTGCGCTATTACCAGAACACGATGGATTCTGATCGCGCCAAATTCATGGCCGACGCGCAGGACAAGATCACCACCTTCACCACGCCGATGGTGTTTTTCAGCCTTGAATTCAATCGTCTGGACGAGGCGCATCTGTCTGCGCTGATCGCCGCCAATGCGGATCTTGCGCGCTACAAACCCGTGTTTGACAGGATGCGCGCAATGCGGCCCTATCAGCTGTCGGACGAGCTGGAAAAATTCCTGCACGACCAGTCCACCGTTGGCAGTGCCGCTTGGAACCGGCTGTTCGATGAAACGATGGCCGGCCTGATGTTCAGCGTGGCGGGCGAAGACGAAGATCTGAGCCTTGAGGCGACGCTCAACCTTTTGACCGATGCCGACCGTGCGAAACGCGAGGCGGCGGCGCGCGCTTTGGCAGCGGTGTTTGAAAAACACGTCAAGCTGTTTGCGCGGGTTCACAACACACTCGCCAAGGAAAAAGAAATCGAGGACCGCTGGCGTAAGATGCCGACCCCTCAGACGGGCCGCCATCTGGCCAACCATGTCGAACCCGAAGTGGTGGAAGCCCTGCGCAACGCCGTGGTCGCCGCCTATCCGAAACTGTCGCACCGCTATTACCGGCTGAAGGCAAAATGGATGGGTCTTGACAGGTTGCAGGTCTGGGACCGTAATGCTCCGCTGCCGATTGAAACCCCGCGTCTGGTGGATTGGGATGAGGCGACGAAAACCGTGCTCGACGCCTATTCCGCCTTTTCGCCCAAAATGGCCGAAATAGCACATCCGTTCTTTACCAAGGGGTGGATCGACGCTGGCGTAAAACCGGGCAAGGCCCCCGGTGCCTTTGCGCACCCGACCGTTACGACAGTGCATCCGTACGTCATGCTGAACTACCTCGGCAAACCGCGCGATGTGATGACCCTTGCGCATGAACTGGGCCACGGTGTGCATCAGGTGCTGGCGGCGGGTCAGGGGGAAATGCTGTCCTCCACCCCGCTGACTCTGGCCGAAACGGCATCCGTTTTCGGCGAAATGCTGACGTTCCGCAAACTGCTGGACGGCGCGCAGACACCCGCCGAACGCAAGACCCTGCTGGCCGGTAAGGTCGAGGATATGATCAACACCGTCGTCCGCCAGATCGCATTCTATGACTTTGAATGCAAACTCCATGCTGCCCGTGCGCAAGGCGAGTTGACCCCCGATGACATCAATGCCCTGTGGATGAGCATTCAGGCGGAATCCCTGGGCGATGCGTTTGACTACATGGAGGGTTATGAAACCTTCTGGTGCTACATCCCGCATTTCGTGCATTCGCCGTTCTACGTCTATGCCTATGCCTTTGGCGACGGATTGGTGAACGCCCTTTATGCCGCCTATGCGAACGGCCTGCCGGGGTTCGAGGAAAAGTATTTCGACATGCTCAAAGCCGGGGGATCAAAGCACCACAAGGAACTTCTGGCCCCATTCGGACTTGACGCATCCGACCCGAAGTTCTGGGATCAGGGTCTGTCGATGATCGCAGGCTTCATTGACGAACTGGAAGCGATGGAAGGGTAACAAAACGGCGCTTGGGATACCCCAAGCGCCGTTCGATGTACCGGTCTGCGACCTCTGCCAAACCTCAGTTCCGCTTTGATTTTTCCTTCGGCGTCATCCGCGCCTCCATCTGCGCCTCGGCGCTGACAAGATCATTGGCGATACTGTCGGCGTCCACCAGCGTCAGGATGTCGGGTTCCAGTTCGGTGATCTTGCCGTTCACCATGATCCACGCTCCGGGGTTGCTAAGCCGCAGCGCAACGATCAACCGAGCCAGCGGAAAGATCATCCGCGAACTGCTGGCCGACAATCCAATGATCGGAAACGGATGCTGGCTGATCCTGTCGACCAGCGCATCATGGTCAAGGCCCACCATCAGATCGATCTGCCACCCATGGCGCCGCAGCAAATCTGCGGCCATGGTTACACCCAAGGTGTGGGTTTCCCCCGGCGTCGATGCAAAGGCCGCACGGAATTCATCTGGCAGAACCGCTGCTTCGGCCCCAAACAGCCGCCGCATGCTCCGCATCAGTCCGTAAATCAGTCCCGCACCTATCACTACCTCGGACGAACTAACCTTGTCATCATCCCACATCTGGCCCAATTGCTGCGCTGCGCCCGAAAGATAGCCCTGATAGATCAGGTCAATCGATACACCCGACTGATGCGCCTGCAGGATCAATGCCGACGCCGCCCCCTCGTCCGAGCGGAGCAAGGCATCGCACAAAGCATCCAGTTCCACCCGACTGGGGTGCGCAGCAGATATCATCGGGTTGGCACGACGCGACTGTTCCATGCGCGACAGCACCTCAACCGCCAAGGCCCGCGTTGCCTGATCGTGCAGTCTGGTCGATTTCGGATGGAAAACGTTCCACGCCTTTTTCAAGGCATCTGTGTCCAGTCCATCGGATGCTGGTGATAAATCTGACATAGCTCCCCCGTTGCCGTTTGCCGTTCATGTCGACGGCATTCCGAAAGCTGACGTTGCAGCTCCAAGGAGGCAGATGATTCCCTGCACACTCTCGCCTGTGCAACCTAGCAAAGAAAAAGTGTCAATCAAGTGCGAGATTTTTTGCAGACAGTTATGCGCCACTTATCCCCAAAGGAAACACAGTGGCGACGCAAAAAACACGCAAAAAGCCCGCCACGAGCAGCTACCCATGGCGGGGCTACCAGCAGATTCAGACTTCCGTCGCGACGGCAA
>JANMDH010000229.1:0-4489 GCA_031376195.1 Gemmobacter sp.
AACCCCTTCAAGGCAACGGTGTTGATCTTCACCTGCATCCCGGCGGCCTTGGCAGCGGCGATGCCCTCCAGAACCTGGCCCAGCCGCCCCCAGCGGGTGATCTGAGCGAATTTGGCAGCGTCGAGTGTGTCGAGCGAGACATTGACGCGCCGGATGCCGCAGGCGGCAAGGTCGGTGGCGAAACGGGCAAGCTGACTGCCATTGGTGGTCAGGGTCAGTTCCCTGAGCGCGCCTGTTTCCAGATGCCGCGACATCGCCTGAAAGAAGGTGAGGATACCCTTGCGCACAAGAGGTTCACCGCCCGTGATGCGAAGCTTTTCGACCCCCATGCCGACAAAGGCCGAACAAAGACGGTCGAGTTCTTCAAGGGTCAGAAGTTCGGCCTTGGGTAGGAAGGTCATGTGTTCGGACATGCAATAAGTGCAGCGGAAATCACAGCGGTCGGTGACCGAGACGCGCAGATAGCGGATCGCGCGGGCGAACGGGTCGATAAGAGGGGCGGTTTGGGATGCGGGCATGGGCGGGATGGTGTCACTTTGCTGTCAAAGGGGCAAGGGATGGTTGATCGCAGGATGGGCTGCGGTTAGATTGGTGGAATGAAAAACTTCGTGATCCCCCACCGATTTGTTCTTGGTCTGGCCGCAGTGGCGCTGATGTCAGCCTGCGCTGGCAATGCGCCATTGTTTCAGAAGGCACCAGGTGCGGTTGCCGATGCGCCGCCGGCCCTTGATCCGGCGATGACGGCCCCGCCGCCACCTGTGGGCGCACGGACCGCAGATGCGCTGGACACGACGACGCCGGAACAGCGGGCGGCGGCGCTGGCGGCACCGGAGCCTGCGGGCGAGCGGGAATTGGGCAAGGTGGCGGTATCCCTGGGCAATGCAACTGAGCCGGGGTTCTGGTTGAAGACCAGTCTGGTCAGCGCGCCGGTGCAGGGGCGGGTGGTCACGGCATCGGGGAAATCGGCGCAGGTGGACCTGCTTCCCGGTACAGGGGCGGCGCAGCTGTCGCTGGCGGGGTTTCGGGCGCTGGAACTGAACCTGACGGATTTGCCGCAGGTGACGGTGTTTGGTCCCTGACAATCCTTGACGTCAGGATTTCGGGGGGCTTTCTGCCCCGCTCGTCACGTCGTTCCTCACCCCCCCGAGAATATTTTCAGACAGAAAATCAGGCAGATACTGGGCGGCCTCATTTCGGGCGAACGCCTTGAGATAGGGGCCATGTTCGATCAGAAAACGGGTGGCACGGTCGGGATCATGTTTGGACAGTTCGCGCACCCAGGTGGCGATGGCCTTCTGGATGAACCAGTCGCGATCCCCGGTCAGGGTGGCGGCCCAGTCCAGAACCCGGTCGCGGATGGCGCGGTCCTGTGCGGTGGGGTGGTTCTGCCTGGTCCACGGCAGGGTCATCACGAGGGCGGCGCGGCGGGTCCACAGGTTGGGATGGGTTACCCACGCCTCAACCCGATCCAGACGGGTGGGGTCGGCCTGCAGGCGGCGGTCCCCCGCCTTGGTTGCGTGATCGGCGATGGCCCACGCGTCGAAGGCGGGCACCCAGTCGCAGATCAGTTCCCAGATCGCGTCATCGGGACGGATGCGGGCCTGGGTCAGCAGCTTGGCGGCGGCAACCCGCGCCTCATGCATGTTGCTGTCCCACAGGGCGCGGGCGAGGGTCAGACGCCCGGGCAGGTCGGTCGCGGCGCGCCAGTCGGCGACAAAGGTTTCAATCTGCGGGACGGTGAGGCCCAGATAGACGCGGGGGGTCTTGTGATAGGCGGCAGCTTTGGCCGCGTTGAAGGGGTCGGCGGCGGCAGTCAGGGCGTCAAGGGCGGTATCGGGGGTCATCATTCCACGGTCACGGATTTCGCCAGATTGCGCGGCTGATCCACATCGGTGCCTTTCGCAATCGCGGTGTGATAGGCGATCAGTTGGGCGGGCACGGCGTAAAGGATCGGGGCGAGGAAGGCCGGAACCTCAGGCAGGGTCAGGGTTTTCCAGCAACCCGCGCCAGCCTCGGCAATCCCTTGGGCATCGGACAGAAGCAGCACCTTTCCATAACGGGCCATCACCTCCTGCATGTTCGACACGGTCTTTTCAAACAGGGCGTCACGGGGCGCCATGACGATTACCGGAACGCGGGCGTCGATCAGAGCGATGGGGCCGTGTTTCAGTTCACCTGATGCATAACCTTCAGCGTGGATATAACTGATTTCCTTGAGCTTCAGAGCCCCTTCCAAGGCCAGCGGGAACATCGTTCCGCGCCCGAGGAACAGGATATCCTGCGCCTCGGCCAGGTCTTCGGCCAGCCTGGCAATGTCATCCGCCAGACCAAGGGCGACATTCATCAGACCCGGCAGGAGCGCCAATGCGCCAAGGTGTTCGGCAACGCCTTTCGCATGGAGCCGACCGCGATCCTGCGCGGCTTTGAGCGCCATCAGGGCGAGGACCGTCAGCTGACAAGTGAAGGCTTTGGTGGAGGCTACGCCAACCTCGACCCCCGCGAGGATGGGCAGGGCCAGATCGGATTCGCGGGCGATGGACGAGGTGGGGACGTTCACCACCGACAGGATGCGCGCCACCTTGTTGCGCGCATGGCGAAGGGCGGCGAGGGTGTCGGCGGTCTCGCCTGACTGGCTGACGAAAACGGCCCAGCTGGTAGGGGAGAGAACCGGATCGCGGTAGCGGAATTCAGAGGCGATGTCGATGTCGCACGGCAGGCCCGCGATCTGTTCAAACCAGTATTTGGCGACATGGCAGGCGTAGTGCCCGGTGCCGCAGGCGACCAGTGTGATGCGGTCAACGCCTTTGAAATCAACGCTTTCGGGCAGGTTCAATGCACCGTCGCGGATGTAGTGCTTGAGAGCATCGGCGATGACAACGGGTTGTTCGGCAATCTCTTTCGCCATGAAATGCTTGTAGCCACCCTTTTCGATACGGGTCGCGTCGATCTGGATGCGGCTGATGGCGCGGTTTGCGCGATGGTTGTGCAGATCGAAAATCTCGGCTCCGGCACGGGTGACGACGGCGATGTCGCCTTCCTCCAGATAAGTGATCCGGTCGGTCATCGGTGCAAGGGCGATGGCATCTGACCCGACGAACATCTCGCCCTTGCCATGCCCGATGGCCAGGGGGCTGCCTTTTCGCGCAGCAATCATCAGGTCTTCTTCCCCATCGAACAGGAAACAGAGGGCGAAAGCCCCCTGCAGTCGCGAGATCGTGGTTTTCGCAGCCGCGACCGCCGTCATGCCACGGTCCATGTGCATCCGGGTCAGCAGGGCGACGGTTTCGGTATCGGTTTCCGATTCAAAGCCCAGACCCGCCGCTGCCAGTTCGGTGCGCAATTCGCGGAAATTCTCGATGATCCCATTATGTACCACGGCGACCGGCCCTGCCTGATGCGGATGCGCATTGACCACCGTCGCAGCCCCGTGGGTGGCCCAGCGGGTATGGCCGATGCCCGCCTTGCCGGCAAGCGGTTCATGGACCAGCAGGTCGGACAGGTTCACCAATTTGCCGACCGCGCGGCGGCGATCCAGTTTACCTTTATTCACTGTGGCAATGCCTGCGCTGTCATAACCGCGATATTCCAGACGCTTCAGCGCCTCGACCAGAAGGGGGGCGGCTTCGTGATTGCCCAGAACGCCGACAATGCCACACATTATGATTTGCCTTTCGCGGCCTTGGCGGCGCGCAGTTTGTCCATCAATTTCAGCGCCATGCCGGATTTGTTCACCTGTCGCGCACGACCCACGGCCAAGGCATCGGCGGGGACGTCGCTGGTGATAACTGATCCCGACCCAGTCATCGCGTTTGCCCCGATGGTGACGGGGGCCACAAGCATCGTATCGGAACCGATAAAAGCGCGGGGGCCGATTTCGGTGTGGTGCTTGCCCACGCCATCGTAGTTGCAGGTCACCGTGCCTGCGCCGATGTTGGTGAATTCGCCGACATGGGCGTCGCCCAGATAGGTCAGGTGGCCGACTTTGACACCTTCGTCCAGCACCGCATTCTTGATTTCGACGAAGTTGCCGACATGCACATCTTCGGCCAGTTCCGCGCCGGGGCGCAGGCGGGCAAAGGGGCCGACCTGCGCACCGCGACTGATGTGGCAGCCTTCGAGATGGCAGAAGCCCTTGATTTCGGCCCCGGATTCAATGGTGACCCCGGGGCCGAAGATGACGTTCGGGCCGATCAGCGCATCGCGCCCGATAAAGGTATCAAGGGCGAAGAACACGGTTTCGGGGGCGGTCAGGGTGACGCCATCCTCTAACGCGGCGGCGCGCGCGCGGGATTGGAAGGCGGTTTCCGCGGCTGCGAGTTCGGTGCGGGTGTTGATGCCGAGGGTTTCCGCCTGATCACAGATCACGACGCCTGCCGTCAGGCCGCGGTTGGTGGCAATCTCGATGATGTCGGTCAGGTAGTATTCACCGGCTGCATTGGCGTTGCCGACGGCGGAAACCAGATTGAACAGAACGGCTGTCGCGGCGCTG
>JANMDH010000255.1:0-9930 GCA_031376195.1 Gemmobacter sp.
GCCCCCTGACCGTGACCGAACGGGACGATCTGATCACCGGCGTGTTCTGGGGGGCGGGCGGCACGGAAGCCACCCCGATCCTTGCCGAGGCACTGCGCCAGTTGGCCGCCTATTTCGCGGGAGGCCTGACCCGGTTCGACCTGCCACTTGAGCCGGGCAGTGGGTTCGGGGCGCGGATGCGGGCGGTGATGTGCGCGATTCCCTATGGCGAGACGCGGACCTATGGCGAGATTGGGCGCGACCTTGGCGTGACCGCGCAGGCGGTGGGGCAGGGGTGCGGGGCGAACCCGATGCCGATCCTTGTGCCCTGTCACCGGGTGCTGGGGACATCGGGCCTTGGCGGGTTTTCCGCACCGGGCGGGGTCGAGACGAAGGTGGCCCTGCTGCGGCACGAAGGGGCTGCGGGGCTGTTGATCTGAGGGGCCTTGCCCCGGCGGGGCGGCGGGCATAGCCATGATCCGTCCAATCCGAAGGTCCGCCCCTTGACCCTTACCGTCCTGCTGTCCGTCCTTGCCGCAGCCTTTCTGCATGCGCTTTGGAATGCGCTGATCAAGGTTGGCACGTCGAAAATCGGCGGGATGGTGATCCTGTCGATTGCGGAAATACCGATCGGGCTGGCGGTGGTGCTGTTCCGGCCTGCGATGGACACGGCGGCGGTGCCTTGGGTGATCGCGGCGGGCTGCACGCATTTCGCCTATAAGTTTTTCCTGACCACGGCCTATGACCGGGGCGATCTGAGCCGGGTCTATCCCATTGCGCGGGGGGCGGCCCCGATGGTGGTGGCGCTGGTGGGGGCCTTCACGTTGCCGGATGCGGTGAAGGGGTCGCAATATCTGGCGATTGCGGTGCTGGGCTGTGGGATCGTGCTGATGGCGCGGGGTGTGTTCGCGCGGGGCGAGGATCGGCGATTGTTGCCGTTCGCGCTGGGGTCGGCGGCGGCGACGGCGACCTATACGCTGATCGACGGGCTGGGGGCGCGGGTGTCGGGGGATGCGGTGGCCTATGTGGCCTGGGTTTTCGTGGCGGACGGGCTGATCTTTACCTGCGGGATGCTGGCGCTGCGCGGGCGGGCGATCATCCCGGGCGGGGGGCGGGCGTGGGTGTTGGGGACGGCGGCGTCGGTGGCATCCTACGGGTCGTATGCGGTGTCGATCTGGGCGATGACGGTGGCCCCGATTGCACTGGTGGCCGCACTGCGCGAAACGTCGATCCTGTTTGCGGTTCTGATCGGCTGGCTGGCGTTTGGCGAACGGATGACGCGGGACAAGGCGATTGCATCGGGGATGATCGTGGCAGGGGTGGTGCTGACGCGGCTGTGAAATCAGCGAATGCGCCGTTTCAGTTCCGGCACGATCTGTTGGGCGATCCCGGCCCCGGTCAGGTAAAGCGAGGTGACGATCAGGCCCCAGTGCGCCCAGCTTTGCGGCCAGAAATCGACCCAGGCGGCCCAGCCTGCAAAGAAGACCCAAGCGCCCGACATCCACAGGTTCAGCAGATGCCAGCGCGGGGTGCGGGTGGGATGGATGAATTTCAGGTTGGTGAACATGGCGATGGTCAGAAAGATGACGATGGTGAGGATGACCCCTTTGGGGGGGTGCAGGGCGAACATGACAAGGACGACCATGTTCCAGCAGGCGGGAAAACCGGCGAAGGACCAGTCCTTGGTTTTCATGCGGGTGTCGCTGAAATAGATGACGGAGCCATAGGTGATGACGATGATGGCAATCCAGCCGGGCCATCCGGGCAGAAGATCGGATTTGAACAGGGCAAAGGCGGGGATGAAGACATAGGTCAGATAGTCGATGATCAGATCCATCAACTGACCGTCATAGGTGGGCCAGTTGGCGTGGACGTCATAGCGGCGGGCGAGGGGGCCGTCGATACCATCGACGAGCAGGGCCACGACGAGCCAGAGGAACATCATGTCCCACTTCTCATCCACCGCGGCCAGCATGGCCAGCATGGCCAGAACCGCCCCGGTCGCGGTGAGCAGGTGGACGCAAAGGGCTTTCAGGCGCGGTGTCATGTGGTTGTCATCGCCGAAAACGGGGGCTGACGCAACGGGTTTGGCAGTCAGGCGCGGGGATGGGCCTTGTCATATACCTCCATCAGGCGGGTGGCATCGACGGCGGTATAGGTCTGGGTGGTGGACAGCGAGGCATGGCCCAGCAGTTCCTGAATGGCGCGCAGATCGCCGCCGGCGGACAGAAGGTGGGTGGCAAAGGAATGGCGCATGGCATGCGGGGTGGCGGTGGCGGGCAGGCCAAGGGTGGCGCGAGCCTTTTCCATGGCAAGGGCGATCAGGCGTGGGTTCAACGGGCCGCCCCGGGTGCCGCGAAACAGGGCGGCATTTGCAGTCAGGTCATGCGGGCACATCTGGGCATAGCGGGCGACGGCCTGCTGGGCCACGGGCAGGACGGGCACAAGCCGGGTCTTGCCGCCCTTGCCTGTGATGCGCAGGACGGGGGGGATCGGCAGGTCGCGGCCCGTCAGACCCAACGCCTCGGATATGCGCAGCCCGCAGGCGTAAAGCAGGGTCACCACGGCCTGGTCGCGGGCGGCCACCCATTCATCACGCGGTTGATCGGCAACGCGGTCGATCATGTCGCGGGCGGCAGCCTCGGCTAGGGGGCGGGGGAGTTTGCGCTGATACTTCGGGGCGCGGGCGGACAGGACGGCGGTGGCATCGACGCCCTGCCGATCGGCCAGCCAGCCGGTGAAATTCTTGACCGCCGACAAGGCCCGCGCCAGTGAACGCGCGCCCAGGCCGCGCCCGCGTTCGTGGGCCATCCAGGCGCGCAGATCGGTGAGGGGGACGGAGGCAAGGGCAGCCAGCCCTTCGGTATCGCCGCGATGCCGGGCCAGAAAGGCAAGATAGCCCTGCACGTCGCTGCCATAGGCGGTGATCGTATGATCGGCGGCCCCGTTCAGGGCGCGTTGATGCGTCAGCCAATCCTGCAGCGCGTCGCGCGCCGCCGGAGATATTGAAAGCGTCATGCCAGCCAGCGGCGCAAGGTGCGTTCAAAGACACCTGCGAAATGCAGCAAAAGGTCGGTTCCGTGCGTGGATTTGAAGTGATGCGGATCGAGCGCGCCCATCGCCAGCAGACCGGGCAGGCGGCCCTGACCAAGGTTCAGGGGCATCAGCGCCTCGGATTTCATGGGCTTTGGGGAGCCTGCATAGATGACGGTGGATTGGCGGGTGGTCCGGCGCAAGGTCACGGGTTTCGGGGCGGTGTTGCGGGGCCCTGTCGTGTAGGCCGCAATGAAGCCCGGTTCGGCCACGCACAGCACATCGCCCAGCCGCTGCAGGGTGGGGTCATCGGCTTCCTGCACGGATTCCAGAACAAGGCGGAGACAATCCACCCGCAGGATCTGCGCCACATCGCCGGTCAGGGATTTCAGAAATTCCTCGAACGTCAGATGGTCGAGCATTTGCAGGATTGCCCGGTGCACCTGATTGGTGCCCGCCAGATTGTCATAGGCGGCGGCGATCACGGTGCGGTGGGTGTCTTCCAGCCGGTCGAGGCGACCCTCCAGCCGTTCCATCGCGATGCCGCGCAGATCGACGATGTTGCTGCCCATCGAGCGTTCATTCGCCTCGATCAGCGCGCGCATCACATCGCGGTCATCCAGAATCACTTCGGGTTCCGCCAGAAGGCGGTCACGCAGGTCTTGATCCATCATATGCAGTCACTGCCCGTTTTTTGATTTTGCAGCAGTATACACGGGAAATGGCCTGCGTCACCCTGTGGAATTCCGGCGGGCAAAGGCGTGGCTTTTGTGCAAGGGGGTTGATGGGCGGGCGGTGAAGGCGGGCACGTCGTGTTGGCAATCATGGGTCGGGACGCGTGCAATGGGTGTTTTGCAACCAGTTGCAAAAAAAGCCGATTCTCGGGCGGATGCGTTTGCGCTGCAACGCGGGTGTCGTTATCACTGGGGAAGGCAGCCGGGGTCAGAGCGCATGCACGTAACGCTGAAGCAAGTGGCAGAGCGCGCAGGGGTGTCAACTTCGGCGGTGTCACGCGCCTTCACGGAAGGGGCCTCGGTTTCAAGCAAGACCCGTCTTAAGGTTGAAAAGGCCGCTTTTGATCTGGGCTACAGCCCGAATGTTCTGGCCAGCAGTCTGACGACCGGGCGCACAAAGATGATCGGGCTTGTCTCCAACAATTTTCACAACCCTGTTTTTCTTGAGGTTTTCGATCTTTTCACGCGCGGGCTGCAGGCCAAGGGGCTAAGGCCCCTGTTGGTCAACCTGTCGGATGTAGTTGACCCCGAAGGCCTGCTGCGCCTGTTGCGGCAATATTCCGTGGACGGGGTGATCATCGCATCTTCCACCGTGCCGCCAGCGTTTCCGCGTGCTTTCAAGGGGGCTGGCATCCCCATCGTGCATTCCTTCGGTCGATATTCGGCATCGCAGGGCGTGCATGTGGTGGGGATCGACAACGTGGAGTGCGGGCGCATTGCGGCGCGGACGCTGGCGCTGCGGGGGTATCGGCGGGTGGCTTTTCTGGGCGGTCCTGCAACCGCCACCACGACGCAGGACCGATGGAAAGGGTTTCAGGATGAATTGTCCACGCACCCCGGCATCAGTGTCAGCCACAGCTTTGCCGCCGCCTATTCCTATGATGCGGGTCAGGCGGAGATGACCCGCCTGCTGGCCGACAATCCGGCCGAGGTGTATTTCTGCGGGGATGATGTGCTGTCCATCGGGGCGCTGAGTGCGATCCGTTCAGCGGGTCTGAGGGTGCCCGATGATATCGGCATCATCGGACTGAACGACATGGAAATGTCGCGGTGGGCACTGATCAATCTGACGACGATCCGCCAGCCGATCCCCGAGATCATCGCAGCGTCCCTGGACCTGATCGTGTCGCAGATCGACGATCCGGGCCGGTCGACCGAAGCCCGGATCTTTCCCTGCGATCTGGTGGAACGCGGAACCCTTCGCCCGCTGCCTGCCGGGGTCAGCGGAACATAGGCGGGCGGGCGTCGACCCACTTGCCGTCGCTTTTGCCAGATTGCGCCACCGCAAAGACCGCCGCCATGGAGCGCAGGCCGTCTTCCGCCTTGGGGTAAAGATCGGCTGCGGGGTTGATCGGGCGGCCTTCTTTCCGGGCGTGGATGGCTTCAGCAAGATCCTTGTAGATGTTCGCAAAGGCCAGCGGCATGCCTTCGGCGTGGCCGACTGTGACGCGACTGGCGCGGTCAGCCTCGGGCGAGAGGTTGCCTTCACCGCGTTCGATGATCTGCAGGCGTTGTTTCAGGGGCATGTAGTAAAGCTGGTTCGGCTGTTCCTGCGACCAGCGCAGGCCGCCCGTTTCGCCGAAGACCTGAATGCCGAGGCCGTGCTGACGCCCGATGGCGATGGACGAGGTCCACAACCGCCCGACGGCACCGCCGTTCATCCGGAAATTGACCATCGCGTCATCTTCCAGAACGCGGCTGGGAATGGCTGATACGCAATCGGCGGACAGGCGTTCAACCTCTTGCCCGGTCACGAAGCTTGCCATGTGCATGGCGTGGATGCCGCAATCGGCAAATTGTGCCGAAACCCCCGCCTGTGCCGGGTCATAGCGCCAGCGGACACGCGGGTTTTCGGCATCGGCCGCGTCGGCATGGTGGCCGTGGGCGAATTCTGCATTTACCACGCGCACTTTGCCGATGTCGCCGCGCGCCACCATTGCGCGCATGTGGCGGACAAGCGCATAACCGGTGTAGCCGTAATTGACCGCGCAGATCGCCCCGGTTGTGCGGGAAATACGAACGATTTCTTCGCCTTCTTCCACTGTCATCGTCATGGGCTTTTCGCACAGGACGTGAAAGCCCGCCTGGAGAAACGCCTTGGTGATCGGAAAATGCGTGGCGTTCGGGGTGGCGACCGTGACCAGATCGACGCGGTCGGGCCGGTTCTTTTCGCCGGCCAGCATGTCCTGCCAACTGCCATAAGAACGATCCGCGGCGAGGCCCAGTTGCCGGCCATAGGCGCGGCCTTCGTCGGGGCGATGATCCAATGCGCCGGCCACAAAGGCGAATTCCGCGTCCACGCGCGCGCCCAGGCGGTGCGCGGGTCCGATCTGACTGCCGTCGCCGCCGCCGATCATGCCCCAGTTCAAGATTGCCATGTTCGTGTGTCCCTAGTTAAAGCCGATGGATGACAGATAAGTCCGGTTGGCGCGCGCATCGTCGAGCGGGCGCACATCAAGGGTCGGATCGCAGTCCTGTTCCACCGTGCACCAGCCGTTGAAGCCAGCCTGTAGCAGCACGCGGCGCACTGCGGGAAAATCGACGTCCCCCTTGCCGAGATTGCAGAAGATGCCCTGTCCGCAGGCGTCATAGAACCCGGTGCGGTTTGCAATCGCCTTGGCCTTCGTGACCGGGTCGATGTCCTTGAAATGCATATAGCTGATGCGCGCGATGTGGCGCTGCATGAAGCTGACGGGATCGAAACCGGCATAGGAATGGTGCCCGGTGTCAAAGCAGATCTTCAGGATCGCGTCGTCCACTTCGTCCAGCAGGCGTTCCAGTTCGGGTTCAAAGTCAATGAATCCGGCCGCATGGGCGTGGATGCCGACAGTCAGGCCATAATCTTCGGTGCCGATGCGGGCGATGGTGGCGATGCGGTCGCGGAAGGCCTGCCATTCGGATTGATCCATCTGTTCCGCCACAGTCGCGCGCCCGGCAGTGGGGGCGCGGCGGGGCGAGATGGAATCGATCAGCACCAGATGCTGCGCGCCATGCGAGGTCAGCGCCTTGCAGGTACGGTGCGCTGCATCGAGCACATCATCCCAGGCGGCGGGATCGTGGAAGGGGCGGAAAACGACGCCGCCGATCAGGCTCAGCCCGTTTTCATTCAGCGCTTCGGCCAGAAGCGCCGGGTCTTCGGGCATGAAACCGACCGGCCCCAGTTCGATTCCGCGATAGCCTGCGGCGGCGCAGTCCTTCAGGACGGAACGCCAGTCCGGGTTGCGGGGATCTTGGGCGAATTCGACACCCCACGAACAGGGGGCATTGCCGATCTGGATCGTCATCTTGGTCATCCTTGTGGTGTTTAATCTTTGGGAACGGTCAGCCAGACCTTTTGGGCCGAGGATTGACGGGCGGTTTCCACGATCTGCGCAACCTTTAGCCCGTCGCGGAATGTGGGCCAGACCGGTTTGCCGGTTTCAATCGCGCGCAGGAAATCGTGCGCTTCGATGATGATCTGATCCTGATAGCCGGTGCCGTGGCCCGGACCCTGACAAAAGGGCAGATAGTCGGGATGTGCGGGCCCGGTCAGGATCTTGCGGAACCCGCGCAGCGCTTCGGCGCCTTCGGCCAGATACAGCCAGACGGCATTCTGATCTTCCTGATCAAAGCGGATGGCACCTTTTGTCCCTGTGATTTCATAGGCATAGCCCATCTTGCGACCCATCGCGACGCGGCTGAAGAACAGATGACCCATGGCACCGCCCGCAAAGCGGCACATGATCTGACCCTGATCGTCGTTGGTGACGGCTTCGGGTCCGTCCTTGCCGGGGCGGGTGTGGTGGACCGTTTCGATTTCCGCGTTCAGGGTTGCAATCGGCCCGATCAGGGCAAGGGCCGCGTTGATCATGTGCGGGGCCAGATCGCCCATGGTGCCGTTCGCGTCGCCGCGTGTCCGCCAGCTTGCAGGCAGGGTCGCGTCGGCGAAGAAGTCTTCGGTATGCTCGCCGCGAAACCAGACCACATCGCCGATGGTTCCCGAGGCGACGAGTTGGCGGGCGAACTGCGTGGCGGGCGTGCGCACATAGTTGAAGCCGGTCATGTTGATGGCACCGGCGGTTTCGGCGGCGGCAACCATGGCCTTGCTGTCGGCAAGACTCGCGCCGAGGGGTTTTTCGCACAACACGGGTTTGCCGAGCGCGAAGGCCGCTTCGGCAATCGCGCGATGGGTTTCCTGGGGGGAGGCGATGATGATGGCCTGAACTTGCGGGTCAGCCACCAGAACGCGCCAGTCCGCCGTGGCGCGGGCAAAGCCGTAAGCCTGACGGTAGGTTTCGGCCGAGGCGGGGGTCGTGGCGCAGACCATTTCCAGCACCGGGCGCAGTTGCGTGTTGAACACCGCCCCGACGGCCTGCATCGCCACGGCATGCGCCTTGCCCATATAGCCGCCGCCGACGATTCCTATTCCGATGTTCGTCATTCTGTGCGGCTTTCCATCTGACTACTTGCAAGCGGTTGCAAAATGTCTATCCTTGTTGGGGTGAATTCCGCAACAGGATTCTGGCGTCTTACGCTGTAAAATTCGTCCCGCGACCGGAGAAGACATGTCCGACACCATCCGCCTTACCACGGCACAGGCCATCATCGGGTACCTGGCCCACCAGTTCATCGAGATCGGGGGCGCGCGCGTCCGGTTGTGCGGCGGGGGTTTTGGTATTTTCGGGCACGGCAACGTGACCTGTCTGGGCGAAGCGTTGTACGAACACCGCGCCGACCTGCCGCTGTATCGCGGGCAGAACGAACAGAGCATGGGCTTTGCCGCCGCTGCATATGCCAAGTATCACTTGCGCCAGCGGTTCATGTTCTGCACCGCATCCGCCGGGCCGGGCACGTCGAACCTGTTGACGGCGGCGGCCCTTGCGCATGCGAACCGCCTGCCGATGCTGATGCTGTGCGGGGATACCTATCTGACCCGTCTGCCGGACCCGGTGCTGCAGCAGATGGAGCATTTCAACAATCCGACCCTTGGTGTGAATGACGCATTCAAGGCGGTCAGCCGGTATTGGGACCGCATCACGCATCCGGCGCAGATCATCCAGTCGCTGCCCGCCGCGATTTCCACGATGCTGGACCCCGCCGATTGCGGCCCGGCATTCCTTGGCCTGCCGCAGGATGTGCAGGGCTGGGCCTATGACTATCCGGTCAGTCTGTTTGTGCCGCGTCTGCACCGCATCCGCCGTCAGTCGCCCGACAGCGCCGAAGTGGCGGATGCGGTGGCGGTGCTGAAAGGGGCGGCGCGCCCGCTTATCATTGCGGGGGGTGGCGTGCAGTATTCGGGGGCGGTGGCGGAACTGACCGCGTTCGCGCACCGGCATAACATTCCGGTGGTGGAAACCATCGCTGGGCGGGCCAACATGCTGGCGGAGGATTCGCTGAACATCGGCCCCGTGGGTGTCACCGGGTCTGACAGTGCCAACTGGGCGGCGGAACGTGCGGATGTGATCCTTGCGGTCGGCACGCGGCTGCAGGATTTCACGACCGGATCATGGACGGCGTTCAGCAAGGACGCCCGAATCGTCACGATCAACGCGGGGCGGCATGACGCGGCAAAGCATCTGTCGCTGCCGGTGGTGGGGGATGCCAAGCGGTCGCTGCTGGCTTTGGGGCAGGCATTGGACGGATACACCGCCCCCGGCGGCTGGACCGCCCAGACGCAGGAGCAGCGCAAGATCTGGGACGTCTATGTCGCCCAGAACACCGGCATCGGCAACGGCCCGGCGTCCTATGCGCAGGCCATCGGTGCGGTGAACGCGGCGTGCCATCCGCGCGACCGGGTGGTTGCCGCAGCGGGTGGCCTGCCCGCCGAGGTGACGGCAAACTGGCGGACATTGGGGATCGGGACGGTGGATGTGGAGTTCGGCTTTTCCTGCATGGGATACGAGATTGCCGGGGGCTGGGGTGCGCGCATCGCACAATCCGAAACGGAAGCGGCGCGGGATACTATCGTCTTTGTCGGGGATGGATCGTATCTTCTGATGAATTCCGACATCTATTCGTCGGTTCTGACGGGGAAAAAGCTGATCGTTCTGGTGCTGGACAATGGCAGCTTGTTGATCACCGCAAAGCCGCCATTGTCCAGCACCAGAACGATCAGCTTTTTCCCCGTCAGAACCGACGAATAGATGTCGGAATTCATCAGAAGATACGATCCATCCCCGACAAAGACGATAGTATCCCGCGCCGC
>JANMDH010000269.1:0-7479 GCA_031376195.1 Gemmobacter sp.
GTCATCAGGGGGGTAAGCGATTTATACCAAAGGTCTTCGGCTTGGATTGCGGTCCAGCCTTTTTCGCGGCCCCAGTTGAAATCTTCCGGGCTGTATCCGGTGCCACGCAAGCCAATCTGAAACACCTTGTCATTCTGCAAACAGCCGTCTTCCCACGCGCGGCGGAACGGGCAGCCATGGGCGACCTTTTCGCCGAACATGGTGTCGTTGATGTCGGCATGGGCGTCGATATGGATCAGGGCGACGGGGCCATGCTTTGCCTTGATTGCGCGCAGGATGGGCCAGGTGAGGGTGTGATCGCCCCCAAGGGTAAGGGGGATGGCCCCATGCGCAAGGATGCCGTGGTAATGGGTGGTGATGATATCGACGGATTTCTTCAGATCGAAGGTGTTGATCGGCACATCGCCGATGTCGGCGACCTGAAGGTGGTCAAAGGGGGCGGCGCCGGTGGCCATGTTGTAGGGGCGCAGCATGCGGGATTCGTCGCGGATCTGGCGGGGGCCTAGGCGGGTGCCGGGGCGGTTAGAGGTGCCGATGTCCATGGGAATGCCGATGTAGGCGACGTCGAGGCCTTCGGCGGTGGGTTGCGCGGGCAGGCGCATCATCGTGGCGGGGCCGCCGAAGCGGGGCATGTCGTTGCCGCCAAGAGGCTGGTTGTAGGTCATCATTTTTCCTTTGCATCGAGCCAGTCACGGATGATCCTGCGGTGCCGCGCGCCATCATAGCTGGGGAAATGTCCGCCGTGCACGACGCGGATGGGCAGCGACAGCAGGCGGGTCATGGACCGAACATATTGCGCCTGTTCCGCTGGGGTGGTGCCTTCGATCAGGTCGCCGTCATAGACGATGTCGCCGGAAAACAGGATGCCGGTTGCCGCCTCCCACAGGGCAATGCCGCCGGGGCTGTGGCCGGGGGTGTGGATCACCTCAAACCGGCGGTCGCCAAGGTCGATCATATCGCCATCCCAGAGCAGGCGCGTCGCGGGGGCGGCTTTGACGGCATAGGTTTCGGAGGCATAGGGCAGGGGCGGCAGTTCGGTGAAAATCGCGTCGGTGACGTATTTGTCGGCAAAGGTGTTGGCGCGTGTGGGGCTGCGCAAAAGATGCGCTTCGGCGGCGTGACAGGATCGGCTGGTGAATTCGTGGTGACAACCGATGTGATCGAAATGCGTGTGGCTGGCGACAGCCTCCAGCGCGCGTTCGGTGACGAGGGGGACGTATTCGCGCAGACTGATGACGCCCATGCCTGAATCGACGAGCATGTCGCGGTCGCGACCCCGGACGTGCCAGCAGTTGCAGCGGTAGAATTCGTGGACATGGGGTTCGTCGATCATCGTCACGCCATCGTCCAGCGTGCGGACGCGCCACCAGTGTGCGGGATCGGTGCGGATCATCATGGCGTTGGCATCTCTGGCAGCAGAACGGGGTCGCGGGCGAACAGGTTGATCTGACTGCCCGGGATGAGGTCTATCCCTTGGGGCAGGTGGGCGATAAGGGTCAGGCCGGGGGCGGAAAGCGGGGCCAGATGGGCGCGGATGTAGCCGCCGAAAAAGGCGGCGTCGATGACGCGGGCGGGGCCGTGGGGGATGGGGCCTGCGGTGCCGAGGTTTTCGGGGCGCAAGGTCAGGGTGCCGGTGCCTTGCATCAGGGGGCCAAGGGGGGACTGACCGTTGGTAAGGGGGATGCGGTTCACTTCGCCCATGAAGGCGGCCACGAACAGGGTGGCGGGGTGCAGATAGATGTCGCGGGGGGAGGCTGCCTGTTCGATGCGGCCAGCATTCATCACGACGATGCGGTCGGCAATGGCCATCGCCTCTTCCTGGTCGTGGGTGACATGGACGAAGGTGGTGCCGACGCGACGCTGGATGGATTTGAGTTCATCCTGCATCTGGCGGCGGAGTTTGAGGTCAAGCGCGCCGAGGGGTTCATCGAGCAGCAGGACATCGGGCTCAACAGCGAGGGCGCGGGCGAGGGCCGTGCGCTGGCGCTGACCACCGGAAAGTTCGTGGGGGCGGCGGTCGGATTTGCCGTGAAGACCGACGAGGGCGAGCATTTCATCGGCGATTGCGTTGCGCTGGGGGCGGGGCATTTTACGCATCCTGAGGCCGAAGGCGACGTTGTCGCGCAGGGTCATGTGGGGGAACAGGGCGTAGTCCTGAAAGACGGTGGTGGTGGGGCGGTCTTTCGGGGCGACATGGGTCTGATCGCGTCCGCCGATCAGGATGCTGCCAGAGGTGGGTTCCAGAAACCCGCCGAGGATCGACAGCAGGGTGGTTTTGCCGCAGCCGGAGGGGCCGAGAAGGACGATGTATTCACCGGGGGCGATGGTCAGACTGACATCGGTCAGGGCCGGGACCTGCCCGTAGGTTTTGGTGACATTGCGGATATTGACGCCGGCGGTCATCGTTTGGCCTTTCGGAAGACGGCGAGTTCGAGGGTGATGACCATGGCGGTGGAAACGAGGAAGACGAGGGAGCCTACGGCATTGGTTTTCGGGTTCAGGCCGGATTTGAGAAGGGACCAAATCTCGACGGGCAGGGTAACGTCGAAGCGGGTGGTGAGGTACGCGATGATGAATTCATCCCATGAAAAGGTGACCGACAGGAAAAAGGCGGCGAGCATGGAGGGCATCAGCATGGGGGCGGTGATGTGCCAGAGCACGCGGCCCTCGGATGCGCCAAGGTCGCGGGCGGCGCGTTCGGCATTGCGCTGCTGATCGCCCATGGCGGCGTAGAGGATGGCAAAGCAGAGGGGCAGGTTGATGACAACATGGCCGATGCCGGTGACCCAGAGCGAGACGGAAAAGCCGAGGCTGTTCCAGAGGGAAAGAAGGCCAAGGGCGATGATCAGATAGCTGGTGGTCATGGGGGCGATAAGCAGGCCGCGCATCAGGATGGACCCCGGCAGGCGGTAGCGGGCAAGGGCGACGGCGGCGAGGAAGCCGAGGGCGAGGGCAGTGGCGGAGGAGATCAGGGCAACGAGGAACGAATTGCCCAAGGCAGCCATCAGGTCACGGTCGGAGAGAACCTGAGCATACCATTTCAGCGAGGGGCCGTTAAAAGGGGGGACGGGCAGGCGGCCGCCCTGAAAGCTGAACAAAACAAGGACGGCGACGGGCAGGAAGATGAAGGCGTAAAGGACGGCCATGTAAAGGGGGGCGAGGCGTTTCATACGCGGTCCAGCCTGAGCCATTTTGCCGATGCCGCGTAGGCGAGGGTGACGACGGCCATCAGGATGACGGAGAGGGCGGAGGCCATCGGGAAATTCCCCTGCCGGCCGAGTTGCAGCATGATGATCTGGGGCAGGGTCAGTTCGTTGTTTCCGCCAAGGATCTGGGGGGTGATGTAGTCGCCGATGCACAGGACGAAGGTGAGGAAGGCCCCTGTGATCACGCCGGGAAGCGTGAGGGGCAGGATGACGTGCCAGAAGGTCCGGAAGGGGCCTGCGCCAAGGTCGGCGGCGGCGCGGGCGTAGTTGGGGGACAACTGGCGCAGGTTGGCATAGATGGTCAGGGTCAGCAGCATGACGAAAAAGTGGGTAAAGCCGATCACGGTGGCGACGCGGGTGGCGGCGATCTGCAGGGGTTCGGCGATCAGGCCCAAGCCTATCAGGGCCTTGTTGATGACGCCGTTCTGACCGAGGACCAGCGCCCAAGCGTAAGAACGAATGACGTAGGAAGTCCAGAACGGCAGGACGGCGAGGAGCAGGGCGAGACGCTGCCAGCGGTGGGGCACGCGCATGGCGATGATCCAGGCAAGGGGGTAGGCGAGCAGGATCGACAGGATGGTGACGATGGCGGTGATTTCAAGCGAAACGATCAGGCCCTGGAAATAGGCAGGATCGCCGAAGAACTTGGCGTAGTTGTCAAGGAAGACCCCGTGTTCAACCGCGCGCCCATCCATGCGGGCGAAGGACAGGGCGATCATGCCCGCGAAGGGCAGCAGGAAAAAGGCCAGCACCCACAGGATGGCGGGGGCCAGCAGGGTATAACCGAACAGACGTTCGGATTTCATCACTGTTGCAGCATCTTGGTCCACATGTCCTGCATGGCGGTGTCGAGTGCTGCATCCGGGATCGGGTAAAGCTGCGCGCGGGCGAGGTAGTCTGGCTGCTGGTCCCAGCGCAGAACGGCCTTTTGTTCGGGGGTCAGCACATCGCCCGCCTTGGCGTTCGCGGGCATGCCCCAGTAGCAGGCACTGGTCGCAAGGCGGGCCTGTCCTTCGGGGCTGGTGATGTATTGCACGAACTGCAGGGCGGCGTCTTTCTTGGTCGATGCCTCCAGCACGCCGATGCTTTGCGCCCAGCGGAGCGCGCCCTGTTTCGGGATCGTCCAGTCGAGATTGGCATTGTCCGCCGCAAGAACGGCGGTCAGCCATTCACCGCCACCCACCACGATATCCACCTCGCCCGTGGCCAGCGCCGTCTGGGCCGACACCACGTCGCTGACCTGTTTTGACGCTTTGCGGAGCGCCATCAGGGGGGCCTCCAGCGTGGGCAGGTTTTCCGCCGTGATGCCTGCCGTGGGCACGCCCGCGCCGACAGCGACAAGGCCGATGACCGGCAGGTAGTAGTCATAAATCGCGATGCGGCCGTCGTATTTGCCGCCCGTCAGCGCGGCCAAATCCTCCATATCCGCCAGATCGACCTTGGATTTGTCATAGGCCACAGTGTTGTAGCCGAACTTTTCGGTCACGGCATAGGTCTTGCCGTCGCGCGTGTTGTTGCCCGCCATCACGACTTCGGGGAAGAAATCTGCCGTTGGCAGGGCATCGGCGGGCAATTCGGCCAACAGCCCGGCATCGACGGCGCGGCCCACATCGACTGCGTCGATCACCATCACGTCCCAATCGCCGGGTTGGGATTGGTCAAGAATGGCCAAGCCGGCGGCCGTGCCCTCATATTCCTTGAGGTTCACCTTGTGGCCCGTCGCCTCTTCAAACGGGGTGATCAGGGCGGGGTCGGCGTTATCGCACCATACCAGCGCGTTGATTTCTTCGGCCCACGCGGGGCTGGCGGCGGTGAGGGCAAGGATGGATGCCGCGAGGGTCATTCTGGGGATCATGGGGGTCTCTCCACTGTTGGGGCCTCTGATGGGCGCTTGTGTTCAAAATGAAGTTCGCTCAGAATTAAAGTCAACAGCAAAATTTGAGCAGTTTGGAAACTTGACTGGATGACCGGACTTCGCGCCCGCCAGAAAGCCTACCGCAGCCGCCGGATCATTCAGGCGGCGGCGGATCTGTTCCACGAACGGGGTTTTGACGCGACCCGGATCGAGGATATCGCGGCGCGGGCGGAGGTGTCGGAGGGTACCGCCTATAATTATTTCCAGACCAAGGGCGATCTGCTGGTGGCAATCGTGTCGCAGGAAGTGGAGGAAGTGCTGGCGGCGGGGCAGGGGGTGATCGACGCAGAACATGCGGAGGTGCAGGCGGCGTTGGATGCGTTGTGCGCGGTTTATTTCGACCATTCGCTGGTATATCTGTCGAAAGAGATGTGGCGGCAGGCGATGGCGTTTTCAATCAGCGCCCCGGACACCCCGTTCGGGCAGCGCTATACGGAATTGGACGGGCTGCTGCGTGATCAGATGTGCGAATTGCTGCGTTCCCTGCAGGCGCGTGGATTGGCGCGGGTGGGTCTTGATATGGCAGTGCTGGGCGAGGTGGTGTTCAACAATCTGAATATGATGTTCATCGAATTCACGAAAAGCGGGATGGAGGTGGCAGCATTGAAGGCGCAGGTGGCGCGGCAGAACGCGCCTTTGGCAAGATTGATCGGGGTGCCGTGAGGGCGGTTCGAATTCTGCCTGTTCAGATGGCTTCAAGCTGATTTTTTGTGCGATTGGTGAGGGGTGATCCGTGACAGACAAAAAAGGCGACTGGCGCGTTTGCACGAACGGGCGGCAAATGTTGCGGTTGGTGTCAGGGGGGACACATGCTCGACACCACGCCGAACATCCATCAGCGCAGCGCGGGCGAAGCGCGGGTTTCACTGGACCTGCGTGCCGGACGGACACGTCTGGAGGGGTTGCGGCAATCGGGGTCGGGCAAGGCGATCCTGCCGCGGGTGGAGGATGGGGTGCCGGAGGTGGTTTTTCTGAACACATCCGGCGGGCTGACGGGGGGGGACAGGCTTTCCTACAGTCTCGACATTGCGGCGGGGTGTCAGGCTGTGGCCACGACGCAGACGGCGGAACGGGCGTATTGCAGCGACACCGGGGCGGCGGAGGTTTCCGTGGCGGTCACGGCGGGTCGGGAGGCGCGGGTGGACTGGCTGCCGCAGGAGACGATCCTGTTCGAGGGGGCGCAGGTGAACCGGCGAACGCGCATCGAACTGGGGGCGGGGGCGCGGTGCCTGTATGCGGAAACGATTGTGCTGGGGCGGGCGGCGATGGGGGAAACCCTGACACGGCTGCGGTTTCGGGATGACCGGATGATCCTGCGCGAAGGGCGGCCCGTGCTGGCGGAGCCGCTGGTTCTGGAGGATGGCTTGTTGGCCGGGTCGGGGCGCGGTGCCCTGCTGGGTGGCCACCGGGCCGTTGCGACGGTGGCGCTGGTGATGCGTGGGGCGGAGGACGCGGCGGGGGGGCTGCGCGATCTGCTGGCGGAGCCGGGGGTGGAGGCGGCGGTATCAGGATTTGACGGCAAGTGCGTTCTGCGCATGATGGCGGTGGATGGCTGGCCCCTGCGGCGGTTGATGGTGCGGGTGCTGGGGCGGCTGTCGGGGCGGCCCCTGCCGCGCGTGTGGCAGATATGAGGACGGCATGAACCTGACCCCGAGGGAACGCGAAAAGTTGCTGGTCAGCGTGGCGGCGATGGTCGCGCGTGGCAGGCTGGCGCGGGGGGTCAAACTGAACCACCCCGAGGCAATCGCGTTGATCACGGACTTCGTGGTCGAAGGCGCGCGGGACGGGCGGTCGGTGGCTGATCTGATGGAGGCGGGGGGGCACGTCATTAGCGCCGCCCAGTGCATGGAGGGAATCCCTGCGATGATCCACTCGGTGCAGGTCGAGGCGACGTTCCCGGACGGGACGAAACTTGTGACCGTCCATCACCCGATCCGATGAGGTGGATATGATACCGGGGGAAATCTTTGCGGCAGAAGGCACGATCATCCTGAATGCCGGGGCTGTGGCCGTGACGCTGCTGGTGGCGAATACGGGGGACAGGCCCGTGCAGGTGGGGTCGCATTACCATTTTGCCGAAACGAACGGGGGGCTGGCGTTTGACCGGGTGGCGGCGCGGGGCATGCGGCTGGATATCGCGGCAGGCACGGCCGTGCGGTTCGAGCCGGGACAGACGCGCGAGGTGCGGCTGGTACCGTTCGGCGGCTTGCGGGCGGTTTACGGGTTCAACGGGGCGGTGATGGGCGGGTTGTAAGGAATCGGTGAGTGCCTTACCTTGAGGGCAGGTAAGGAGTGTGAAGGGAGTAAGGAATGAGCCATATCGCCAAGATCACCAGCAAGGGCCAGACCACAATTCCG
>JANMDH010000294.1:0-2739 GCA_031376195.1 Gemmobacter sp.
GCACCTTCTTGGCCTCGAACGACTTGATGTTCGATTCCGAGGCGCGCAGCGCCTTGCCCTGGGGCAGCAGGAAGTTGCGGGCGTAGCCGTCCTTGACGTTCACGACCTCGCCCATCTGGCCAAGTTTGGCCACGCGCTGAAGAAGGATGACTTGCATGATATGTGCTCCTTACTTCACGGCATAGGGCAGCAGGGCGTGAAACGCGCGCGCTTGATGGCGGTGGCGAGTTCACGCTGCTTTTTCGCCGAGACGGCGGTGATGCGGGACGGGACGATCTTGCCACGCTCAGATATATAGCGCTGAAGCAGGCGAGTGTCCTTGTAGTCGATCGCGGGTGCATTGTCGCCCGAGAAGGGGCAGACTTTGCGGCGACGGAAAAACGGTTTGGTAGCCATGGGTTATGTCCTTTCCTACCGGATGATCAACGACGACGGTCTGGGCCGCCGAACGACGGGCGTTCGCCACGGTCAGGGCGATCTCCACGATCGGGGCGGTCGCCAAAGCTGGGGCGTTCGCGGCGTTCGCCGCCGCCAAAGCCACCTTCGGGCCGGTCGCCGCGTTCGCGGTCATCGCGTTTCTGCATCTGGACCGACGGTCCTTCGACATGGGCATCGACCTTGATGGTGAGAATGCGCATCACATCGTCATGCAGACGCATCAGGCGTTCCATTTCCTGAACGGCGGCGGAGGGCGCATCCGTTTTCAGATAGGCGTAGTGGCCCTTGCGGTTCTTGTTGATCTTGTAGGCCATCGTCTTGACGCCCCAGTATTCGTTTTCAACGACTTTGCCGCCGTTGTCCGCGAGAACCGTGGAGAAGTGTTCGATCAGCCCTTCGGCCTGCGTGTTGGACAAGTCCTGACGCGCAATGAAGACATGCTCGTAAAGCGGCATGCGAGGTTCCTTTTCAAGGCGCATTTCATAGGACAGACGGTTAACCCGCCGCAGCCTGTCCACGAGAGAGTGCGCCGGTTCAGGGATGAACGGCGGGATGCGGCCTTATACAGACGGGGAGCGGGGATGCAAGGGTGGGTGAATGGGTCGCGGGGCGTGCGCGGCCCCTGTGGGCTGGGGTAAGCGTCGGCTGGGGGGGCACGTCGGTTTGGGGGGTCAGCTGCGGAGCAGGGCAATGGCGACACCTGTGCCTGCGAGATAGATGCCGAGGGCGACGACGGCCGGGGCGAGGCTGCGGCGGACGGGGGTGTCGGGTGCGGCTGGCGTGCCGCTGGTCATGCGGCCCAGGGTGGCGTCCATGTCGACGATGGCGTGTTTCATGGCACCGGCAAAATGCAGGATGATGGTTGCGATCAGAATCTTCGTGAAGACGTAATGCAGGGTTCCGGCAGCGGCACCGACAGCGTTCGAGATCGGGACGAAGGGGAGGTGCTGGCCGAAGGGCCACAGGATGGGGGCGAAATCGGCATAGGCGGCGTGGGTGATCCAGCCGGTCAGGGGGACGAGGACGAGCGAGAGGTAGAGGGTCCAGTAGGCGATTTCGGCAAGGGTGGTTTCAACCCGGCGATCGGGGTGCAGCGGGGCGGGGCGGGGTTGGCCAAGGGCCCAGGCGATGCGGATGAGGGCGAGGGTGAAGGCGGCGATGCCGACGGTGTTGTGCACGGAAAAGGCGCGGGATTTGGCGGCGAGGGCCGCGTCGGTGGCCTGGGGCAGATCGTTGGCATAAAGGCCGAGGGGGATGGCAGTGAGGATCAGGAGGGCAGTGAGCCAGTGCAGGATGCGGGCGACAAAGCCGTAGCTGGCGGGGGTGTTGTGGGCGGGCATCGAACGCTCCTGTAGCGGCAGGAGGAAATGTAGCATGAAGTGACGCGGGAACGAGGCGTTTCATTCGATGGGGGCGGGGCAGAATGATTGCCAAGCGGGGGGCGGGGGCTTATTCGGGTTGGGCAGTTGAGGGAGAGTGAAGATGAGCCGCGCATTCGTATTTCCGGGCCAGGGGGCACAGACCATCGGGATGGGGCGGGCATTGGCCGAGGCCTATCCGGCGGCAAGGGCTGTGTTTGACGAGGTGGATGCAGCACTGGGGGAAAAGCTGTCAACGCTGATCTGGGAGGGGAGCATCGAGGAGCTGACGCTGACGCAGAATGCGCAGCCGGCGCTGATGGCGGCGTCGATGGCGGCCTTGCGGGCGCTGGAGGCGGAGGGCGTGGGGCTGGACAGTGTGGCCTTCGTGGCGGGGCATTCGCTGGGGGAATATTCGGCATTGTGTGCGGCGGGGGCGATGACGCTTGCCGATACGGCGCGGTTGTTGCGGATCCGGGGGGTGGCGATGCAGGAGGCGGTGCCGGTGGGTGTGGGGGCGATGGCGGCGCTGCTGGGGCTGGACTTCGCGACGGCGACGGAGGTGGCGGCGGAGGCGGCGCAAGGTGAGGTGTGTCAGGCGGCGAATGACAATGATCCGGGGCAGGTGGTGGTGTCGGGGCACCGGGGGGCGGTGGAGCGGGCGCTGGAGATCGCCAAGGCGCGGGGGGCGAAGCGGGCGATCCTGCTGCCGGTGAGCGCGCCGTTCCTTTGCGCGCTGATGCAGCCTGCGGCGTCGGTGATGGGGGATGCGCTGGCGGGGGTGGTGATTTCGGCACCAAGGGTGCCGGTGGTGGCGAATGTGCGGGCAGAGGCGGTGACGGAGCCGGACCGGATCAGGGCGCTGCTGGTGGCGCAGGTGACGGGATCGGTGCGCTGGCGGGAATCGGTGTTGTGGATGGCGGGGGCGGGGGTGACGGAGTTC
>JANMDH010000369.1:0-4870 GCA_031376195.1 Gemmobacter sp.
CGCCGACGAGCACCTGATCGCCGGACTGCACCAAGGCCGCAAAGACGGCGTACAGCGTGGTCTGGGTGCCGGGAAAGCACATGACCTGATCCGGGCCGATCACCCGGCCGCGCCGGGCGGTGTAGCGCGCGGCGAGGGCGCGGGTCAGGGCGGGTTCGCCCTGCCCGTTGGAATAACCGGTGCGCCCCGCCTGCATGGCGTCGATGGCGGTTTGCATCAGGGCGGCGGGGGTGGGACGTCGGGTTCGCCGATGGTCAGTTCGATCACCGGGTGGCCTGCAAGCCGCAGGGCGCGTGCGGCGGCGTGAACCGCCCATTTGTGGCCGCCAAGCCCGGCGAGGCGATCCGTCACATCTGCGTATTTCATGCGTCATTCCCGTGCTGTGGCCCCGGATAGGGCAAGTCTATTCCCAGTATCGCCCCGACCGACTGAACCGCGATCTGCGCGAGTTCGTCGGGCGCAAAGGCGTCGGGCAGGGCGCCGCCTTCGAGCCAAAGACCGTCGATCACCCCGTTGCAGGCGATGGCCTGTGTGCGCAGGCGTTCGGGGGGGGTATCGCCGGGCAGGGCGGCGATGAGCAGCTGCAGCTGATCGCGATATCGCAGATAGCCCGTCCGATGCACGGCAGCCATCGCGGGATCACGCCGGACGTGGTGCAGGAAACCGGCCCAAAGGCCGATGGCGGTGGCATCCATCACGGGCGGGCGCAGCGAGGCCGCGACAAAGGCGGCAAGCCGGATTTTGGGGTCGTCCGGGGCGGTTTCGAGCACATCGAAACTGGTCTGCACCATCTGCTGCATCAGGGCCAGATAGGCGGCGCGGGTCAGATCATCCTTGCTGGCGAAATAGTGCCGGATCAGGCCCGGCGTCACGCCCGCACGTTCGGCGATGGCGCGCACTGTCGCCGCCTCCGGCCCGCCTTCGGCGATGAGTTCCAGCGCCGCCGTGATCAGGCTGTCGCGACGCGCGCCTTCGCCTTCCCGCCTGAACATGCGCCGTTCGCCTGTCATCGCCCGCCTTCCGAATTATACACTTGCACAATTACGCCATCGCCGTCTTACTGCAATCAGGTTTCCTGACATGCAGGCCTGATATCCGTCTAATGACCGCAGAATCCGTTCCCCGCCCTGAAGCCATCCGCATCGACGGGCTGCACAAATCCTTTGGGCAGCTTGAGGTTTTGAAGGGCGTTTCGCTGCGGGCCTGTGAAGGCGATGTTGTCGCAATCATCGGGGGGTCGGGATCGGGCAAATCCACGATGCTGCGTTGCGTGAATTTCCTTGAAACCCCGTCCGCCGGGCAGATCGTGATCGGGGGCGAAGAGGTGGAGATGCGCCCGGACGGCAGCCCCGCGAACCGCCGCCAGATCGAAAAGCTGCGCCAGTCGCTGGGTATGGTGTTCCAATCGTTCAACCTTTGGACGCACAAGACGGTTCTGGAAAACCTGATCGAAGTGCCGGTGCATGTTCTCGGCACGGCCCGCGCGGAAGCGGTCGCGCGGGCGGAAAAACTGCTGGACCGGGTCGGGCTGGCGGCCAAGGCGCATGTGTACCCAGCGTTTCTGTCGGGCGGTCAGCAGCAGAGGGCGGCGATTGCGCGGGCCTTGTGCATGGAACCGCGGGCGATGCTGTTTGACGAGCCGACGAGTGCGCTGGACCCGGAATTGGTGGGCGAAGTGCTGGCCGTGATCCGCGACCTTGCGGCAGAAGGTCGCACCATGATTTTAGTGACGCATGAGATGAAGTTCGCGCGCGAGGTGGCAAGCCATGTGATCTATCTGCACAATGGGCGGATCGAAGAAGAAGGCCCGCCGGAGGCGCTGTTTGGCGCGCCGAAGTCTGACCGGCTGAAACAGTTCCTGAAATCCGTGGGCTGAAGGCCCCCGGGAAAACCAACCACCTGAAAGGTTCCAGAATGAAAAAATCCGTCCTGATGATTGCTGCTGCTGCGACTGCGCTTTTGGCCAATGCCGCCTTGGCCGCCCCCTTGAAGATCGGCATCGCGGCCGAGGCCTATCCCCCCTTTGCGGCCCCTGATGCAAGCGGGGCCTTCGTCGGGTGGGAAGTGGACATGATCAACGCGGTCTGTGCGGCGGGCAAGATGGAATGCGAGATTGTGCCGGTGGCCTGGGACGGGATCATCCCGTCGCTGACGGGGGGGCAGATCGACGCGATCATGGCGTCGATGTCGATCACGCCCGAGCGGATGGAGACGATCGATTTTTCGGACAAATACTACAACACGCCGACGATTGTGATCGGGGCCAAGGGGGTGGAGATGGCACCGACTGCCGAAGGTCTGGCAGGCAAGATCATCGGGGTTCAGGCGAGCACGATCCACGAAGCGTATGTGCAGAAATATTTTGCGGCGACGGCGGCGGAAGTAAAGGTGTACCAGACGCAGGATGAGGCAAATCAGGATCTGGTGGCAGGGCGGATCGACGCGACGCAGGCCGACAGCATTGCGCTGGACGCGTTCCTGGCGACCGACGCGGGGGCCGCCTGCTGTGAGTCCAAGGGGGCGGTGGCGGATGACAAGGAAGTTCTGGGGCTGGGCGTGGGCGTGGGCTTGCGCAAGGGCGAGGATGACCTGAAAGCGCAGTTCAACACGGCCATCGCCGCGGTGATCGCGGATGGAACGTATGAGACCATCACGGCAAAATACTTCGCCTCGTCGATCTACGGCGACTAAGGGCGCGAGGCGTGCTGATCCCCGGGGCGGTGCTTGCAGCCTCGACCTTTGATCTGCTGGCATGGTCGCCCCCCGGCTGGGGGGCGAATTTGGGCAGAGGTCTGCTGAATTCCATCGTGATTGCCCTGGGGGCTTATGGTCTGGGCCTGCTGATCGGCACGTTCGGGGCGTTTGGCAAATTATATGGCGGGCCGGTGACGCGCGATTTGCTGGCGGTTTATACGACGGTCGTGCGGGCGGTGCCGGAACTTGTGCTGATCCTGATCCTGTATTTCGGGTTCATCGGCAGCCTGAACATCTGGCTGGTGGCCCAAGGGTTGGACTGGGCGCAGCTGTCGGGGGTGGGGGCGGGGATCCTGGTGCTGGGCGTGGTGCAGGGGGCCTATGCAACCGAAGTGCTGCGCGGGGCGATTCTGGCGGTGCCGTCGGGGCAGATCGAGGCGGCGCGGGCGATGGGGATGCCGCCGGGTTTGCTGGCGCGGCGGATCACGCTGCCGGCGATGCTGTCGTTCGCCTTGCCGGGCATGGCGAACCTGTGGCTGATCGCGACAAAAGATACGGCGCTGCTGGCAGTGGTGGGGTTTGCGGAACTGACGCAGGAGACGCGGCAGGCGGCAGGGACGACAAAGGCCTATTTCACTTTTTTCATCGCGGCGGGGGTGATCTATCTGGCCATCTCGCTGATCTCTGCCGTGCTGTTCGCGCGTCTTGAACGCCGCGCGCGGCGCGGGCAGCCGGATGTGGCGGGGGCGGGGCGATGATGGCGGCGTTCTGGCAAACGCACCGGATTGTCATGCTGGCGCTATTGCTGGCACTGACCGCGTGGTGCGCTTTGAATTTGCGCTGGGACTGGTTGCCGGAATACTGGCCGCTGATCATTCGAGGCATCTGGAACACGCTGTGGGTGCTGGTTGTGACGGTGATCCTTGGCACGATGCTGGCCGTGCCTTTGGGATTGGCGCAGGCGGCAGGGCCCTGGTATCTGGCGGCGCCCGCGCGGGTGTTCTGCACGGTGATCCGGGGCACGCCGCTGCTGTTGCAGTTGTGGCTGCTGTATTATGGGCTGGGGTCGTTGTTCCCGTCGATCCCGTGGATCCGGCAAAGCGATTTCTGGCCGATCCTGCGGCAGGCCTGGCCCTATGCCGTGCTCGCCCTGACGCTGTCATTCGCGGGGTATGAGGGCGAGATCATGCGGGGCGCGTTCAAGGGCGTGCCACGGGGTCAGCTGGAGGCGGCGCGGGCGATGGGGATGCCGCGCCTGACCATCCTGCGGCGGATCTGGCTGCCGCAGGCGTTCCGCCGCGCGCTGCCAACGCTGGGGGGCGAGACGGTGCTGCAGATGAAGGCGACGCCCCTGATCGCGACGATCACGGTGATGGACATCTATGAGGTCAGCAGCCGGGTCCGGCGCGAGTTGCTGATCGTGTACGAGCCGCTGATCCTGCTGGCGGTGATCTACATGGTGATCGCGGGGGCAATCGTGCTGGCGTTCCGGTGGATGGAAGGGACCGGGGCGGGGCGGGGGAGGTGAGGGGGGACAGTTTGCGCGACTGTTTCCCGGCAGTGTTACCTAAAATTTTTCGACGAAAAATTTTAGGTGGGGTGGGCGTGCAAGCCACCAAACGGCCCGCTTTGGCCTTATGACAAGCGCCATCGTCGGTCATGGTTTATCGGGGTTAACGGGTGCCCACCCCCCCTTACGCCACATCCTTGTGCACGATCACATCCGTCTGCGGATAGGCGTCGAGAATCGCGCGGCGCAGGCTTGCGCCGATGTCGTGGGCGCGGCGCAGGGTCTGGTCACCGTCGAGTTCGATATGGATCTGCACAAAAACGCGGCTGCCGGCGGTGCGGGTCTTGATGTCGTGAAAGCCTTTCACCCCCGGCCAGCCGCGTGCAATGGCGGCCACGCCTGCGATGAGGGCGGGGTCGGCGCGGCGGTCCATCAGGGCGTCCCAAGCGCCTTTGCCGATGCGCAGGGCCCCGATCACCAGCATTCCGGCGGCGGCGAGGGCGACGACGCTGTCGATGCTGACCAGCCCGAATTCGCGCGAGGCCCAGAGCGAGACCAAAGCCCCGATATTGGGCAGAAGGTCGCCGAGATAATGCAGGCGGTCGGCCTGTACGACGCGGTTGCCGGTCAAGCGCGCGACGCGGCTTTGCCACCAGACCAGCGCAA
>JANMDH010000411.1:0-3877 GCA_031376195.1 Gemmobacter sp.
CGGTGCTGACGGCGCAGTTTCCGAAGGCGCGGGTGGCGGCGGCACCGGGGATCGAGGCACGCCTGCATCTGCCGGACGGTGATGACATTCACGTTCTGGCAGCGGCGGTGGCGTCGGGGGCGGATGCTGTTCTGACCTATAACGCAAGTGACTTTCCACGGCATGTTCTGGCCGCCGAGGGGGTGGAGCGGCGCGACCCGGACGGATTTTTGTGGGAGATCTGGTCGCATTATCCGGCTGAAGTGGGGCATGTTCTGGAAACCGTGCGCGCGCGGGCGGAACATTTGTCAGGCCATCCGCAGGCCTTGAAACCCCTGCTGAAACGTCTGCGGTTGGGACGGTTGGGACGGGCGGTTCAGACGGGCTGATGCCAGCGCGCCTCGCGTGCTTCAATCGCGGCGATGCGGTCGGCAGTGGCGGGGTGGCTGGCGAGCCAGGCGGGGGGTGTGCCCTTCATCCCGACAAGGCGGTCCAGTTTCAGGAACAGGGATTTTTGCGGGGCGGTGCCGATGCCCGATTTCACCAGCAGGGCGGAGGCATAGGCATCCGCCTCATATTCCGCGCCGCGCGAGAGGTGGGACGACAGGGCGCGGGTGATGGCACTGGCGATCCAGAAACCGATGATCGGCACGAAGCGGGTCAATACCGCCTGCAGCACGACGAAAACAGCACTTTGCCCGGTCATGTCGATCATGCGGCGTCTGGAGTGGCCAAGGGCGACATGCCCCAGTTCATGCGCGATCACACTGGCCATCTCAGGTGCCGTCACCTCACCCGAGCGATATTTCTGTACAAAGCCACGGGTCAGGAAGATGCGCCCGTCGGGTGCGGCCAGCCCGTTGACCGGATCAATATCGAAAACGTGCACGGGAATGGCCGGGACATCCAGTGCGCGGGCCATCTGTACCAACAGGGGTGCCAGCCCAGCATCACGCAAGGGCGCGCTTTGATCGGTGAGCATTCGGGCCGTGCGGCCGGCCGCCGCGCGGTACATCAACAGACTGACAGCAATCGTCAGCAACAGGGGCAGGGCAAGCTGGATCATGAACAGGATATGGGGTGCTGCCCCCGGTTTGGAAAGGCATGCGACGTCGTGTGCGGATCAGGCCATGCGTTCGATGAAAATCGTGATGAACACGCCAAGGAGGCCGAACCCGATGCTGTAGACGGTCGCGTAATGCAAAAGATCGACGGCCTTGCCGCCGCGTTTGCGGGCGATGGCCGCCCCTGTCAGGGCCCCGGACAGGAGTGCGGCAAGGATGATCATGGCAGGCGGCCTTTGGTTCGGGTCAGGTGTTGGTGTGAGCTAGCCGCGAAATCCCGGCGGCACAAGGGCCGCGATTGCCGCGATCCGTGCCGCGAGGTCAAGCCCGCTGCCAAAGCCATAGCGCGCCCAGCCCAGACTTTGCTGACGCTGGGTGTCCGCCTCGGTTTGGCGGCCCTGCACGCCAAGTGCTTCGGCGCGGATCATCATCAATGTGGCCAGCAGGGCGGCGTTTTCCGCCTTCATCGCCACGGGAATGGATTGTGTGGTCAACTGCAGTGCTGCGTCGGATCGCCCTTGCGACAGGGCGAGTGCGGCGAGTTGCATGTCGATGTGGGCCGCCTGCACCTGGGCGTCGGGAAGGCCGCGATACAAGGTGGCGGATTGGGCAAAGGCGCGGACGGCCATCGTGCCATCCTGGGACAGGCTGGCGCGGCCAAGCGCAAACAGGCTGAACGCCATCCGGCTGTCGCGCCAGCCTGATTGCGTGGCGATCCGCACCGCCGCCTTTGCGGCCCGCAGGCGCGCGGGGGGCGATGATGCGGGGGCGAACGCGGTATCGACCGCGCGTTTCCAGCTGTCGGGCGTGGGCGAGGGCTGCGCGGGACCGGGGCGTTCACCGTTCGGATTGAGGCGGGCGAGGATGGCGGGCAGACGTGCCGCAACATCAGCCTCGGACATGCCGTTTGACAGGGCGGGGTCGTAGTGAACGCGCAGCATCAGCATATCAAAGCCGGTGAGGACGGTATGAAAATTGTCATCGTTGAAGACGGTGTCGGAAAGGCGGTACAGATCATTCAGCGGCCCGATCGCCTGTGCCAGTTCTTCGTGCAGGCAGTCGCGCATTTCCTGGGGGCTGACGTCTGACGGGATGAAGATCGCGGCCTTGTCACGCCGCAGAAGGCGGGTCCAGTCGAGGTCGTCCGACCCCCTTTTTGCCTGATAGGCGGGCCAGGTGCTGATGCCCGGAATGACAAAACAGGCGACGCCGGGGTCATTGGATTGCAGCACGCGCCGGGGCAGAAAGGTAATGGTCAAGGCGGCATCACCGGGTGTCGGGATCAGTGTCACGCCCGCCTCGGACTGCAGCCGTGCGGTCAGGCGTGCGACTTCATCTGCGGCCATTGGGGGGATGTCACCCATCAACCGCACAGTGATTCCCGGGTCAAAGCGGGTAAAGACGGGCAACCGCCGCCCGCTTTCCAGCGAAAATTCAAGTTCCAGAAAATCCACGGCGAGGGATGCATTGCTGCGGAGGGGCGGCATGCCGGGCGAGGGGGCAAAGCGCTGAATGGGTGGCAGAACGGTGGGCAGAACAATCGTTTCGATGCGGGTTTTCGTGACGTCTGGCGATGGGTTTGGGCCGGGTGCGGGGGCACAGGCCGCCAAACCAGCAAGGATCAGGCTGCCGATCAGGCCGCGAATCCTACGGATCGGTGCAGGGAAAATCGGGGGACGCATGGCACCTTTCGAGAGAGACGCGGGACGGGCGATCAAGGAAACAGTCTATTTTGGGTTTGGCGGCGTCAATCACGGGCATTTATTTTCGGGGGGCTGATCAACCCTTTGGGACGCCCGTCACAAGAGGCGCTAGATATGGATTGGTTGTGTCACGCTTTGTTTCGGAAAATGTCACTTTGTGCAGTTCTGTGAGGTGGGGTTGGCCGTGGTGATCAGAAAAGCCGTGCGCGGCGATCCTGCGTTAGCCCGATTCTTTTTTGTAAACACAAGGATTTGCAGGGCGATATTGAGACGCGTCTGATGATGCTGACAGATCGTGTCGGTCGTAACCGTTGGGCGGGCGGTGCGGTTTGGATATCGCTGCAGTTCGGGCATATCGCGGATTGACGTCACGACAGTTTGGCGAGGACTGTTCCGGATATCCAGCGGCGGTGACAACCTTTGATTGCAGGGCGTTACCAGAATGTAGCCGGTGTGAAATGCGGCGCGGCGGTCGGGGGACAGACCCTAGTGACAAGCGTCATGGCTTGGGATAATGCAGCGCAATACAAGTGGCGGACCCGGCACGACGTAACGGTGGCAGCGCCCAGCGGCATACAGGAGACGGCGAGATGAAGGCAGAAGTTTTTCTTCCCGAAGATTATCGTCCGGCTGAAAGCGATCCGTTCATGAACGACCTTCAGCTGGAATATTTCCGTCGCAAACTGCTGGTGTGGAAGCAGGAACTGCTGGATCAAAGCGCCGAGACGATTGACAACCTTCAGGACTCGGGGCGCAACGTGCCCGATATTGCGGACCGCGCGTCGGAGGAAACCGACCGGGCACTGGAATTGCGGACGCGGGACCGTCAGCGCAAGCTGGTAAGCAAGATCGACGCGGCGCTGCGGCGGATCGAAAATGGCGAATATGGCTATTGCGAAATGACGGGCGAACCGATCAGCCTGAAACGTCTGGATGCGCGTCCGATTGCGGTGATGACGCTGGAAGCGCAGGAAAAGCACGAACGGCGCGAGCGGGTCCACCGGGAAGAATGATCCGGGCGGGTTTGTTGCAAATGAATTCAGGACGCCGGGCGATTTGTCCCGGCGTTTTGCATTTGGGGATGGTCGGATGACGGGCGGGATCAAAGGCGCAAGCGTGAGGGTGATCGGG
>JANMDH010000172.1:0-1781 GCA_031376195.1 Gemmobacter sp.
CTGAAATCATGCGGGAACATGCGGGCACCAATCGGCGTCTCGCGGTCGACAAGATCATGATCCACGGCCTGCGCGCACTGGAAAAGGCAGGGCTCAACGTGCTCGAAGGCGAGGTGGTTACCGAACGTACCCGCGCCATCAAAGGCCCCGATGAAATCCTCGCCATGCGCTGCGCCCACCACGCCTGCGAGGCCGCGATCAGGGAAATGGAAACCTTCGCACGCCGCGAAATTCCGGGCGGCGGAATCAGCGAAGATGACGTCTGGGCCGAACTCCACAAGGGCAACATCCGGCGCGGCGGCGAATGGATCGAAACCCGCCTCCTCACCTCCGGCCCCCGTACCTATCCCTGGTTTCAGGAATGCGGCCCGCGCCTTATCCGCAACAACGAAATCGTCGCCTTCGACACCGATCTGATCGGTGCCTACGGCATCTGCATCGACATCAGCCGCACCTGGTGGATCGGCGACCACGCCCCCCGCCCCGACATGATCAGCGCAATGCACCATGCTGTTGATCACATTAGGGAAAACATGGCGATGCTGAAACCCGGCACGCACATCCGCGACCTGATCCACAGCGGTCATCAACTCGCACCACAGTACCGCAAACAGAAGTATTCCTGCAAGATGCACGGCGTCGGCCTGTGCGACGAATGGCCCTTCGTCCCCTATCCCGACGCCGGTCTGGACGACGCCTTCGACGCGGAAATCGAGGCCGGAATGGTCCTGTGCGTCGAGGCACTGGTATCGCCCGAAGGCGGGGATTTCTCGATCAAACTGGAAGATCAGGTGCTGGTGACGGATACGGGGTTTGAGAATTTGACCGATTATCCCTTTGACCTCAGATTGACCGGAACCCCCTGATGCGCATTGCCTTCACCCTCCCCTTCATCCTCGCCGCCTGTGCCGAACAACCCAGCGTCTCGCTTCCCCAAGCAGGCCTTGGCAATCAGGCCGCACTCTATTGTGCCCAGCAAGGCGGGCGGGTGGAAATCCTGCACAGCACCCAGGGGGATACCGAGCTTTGCCTTCTGCCCGATGGCAAGGCGGTCAATGCCGAATCCTAGCCGAATCCTATCTTCAGGCGGCGAAGGACTGATCCGTTAAATCGAGGAAACCACTGACGTCCTTTTGTTGCCTATGGCAACGCCTCAGTCTATGGCGGACCAAGTCTATTGCCAAAGGAACCCCGATGATCCCCCGCTACTCCCGCCCCGAAATGGTTGCCCTCTGGTCCGCTGAGTCGAAATTCCGCATCTGGTTCGAGATTGAGGCCCACGCCTGCGACGCGCAAGCCGTGCTTGGCGTAATCCCCAAGGCAAATGCCGAAGCCGTCTGGCGCGCCAAGGACGTTCAGTTCGACGTGGCACGGATTGACGAGATCGAGGCCGTGACCAAACACGACGTCATCGCCTTTCTGACCCACCTTGCCGAACATATCGGGGCCGACGACGCCCGCTTCGTCCATCAGGGGATGACCTCCTCCGACGTGCTGGACATCACGCTGAACCTCCAACTGGTGCGCGCGACCGACCTGCTGCTCGCCGGGATGGACCGGGTTCTGGCGGCCCTGAAAACCCGCGCTTATGAACACAAGGACTCGGTCCGCATCGGGCGCAGCCACGGCATCCACGCCGAACCCACGACCATGGGCCTGACTTTCGCCCGCTTCTACGCCGAAATGGCCCGGGGTCGCGCGCGGCTGGTCAACGCCCGCGCGGAGATTGCCACTGGTGCCATATCGGGTGCTGTTGGCACCTTCGCCAACATCGACCCCAG
>JANMDH010000465.1:0-3340 GCA_031376195.1 Gemmobacter sp.
CCCGGCAGGCCGGGCATAACCCCACCGCCTCAAGATTGCTCCGCTCCACCGTGAACCCCAGATCCCGCGCCGCGTCGTCCAACGCCGCCGCCACCGCCGTCGCTGGTGCCTCCGCCACCGCATTGCAGGCCCGGCAGATCAGGAACGCCGCCGCATGCGCCTCCCCCGGATGCATGCAGGCCGTAAACGCGTTCAGGCGGCGGATGCGGTGCGCAAACCCCTGCTCCTCCAGAAACTCCAGCGCCCTGTAGGCGACAGGCGGCTGGTTCCCGAATCCTTCCGCCGACAGCCGTTCCAGAACGTCATAAGCCCCCATCGCCCGATGCGCCTCTGCCAATATTTCCAACACGCGCCTGCGCACCGGGGTGAACCGCAGCCCGCGCGCCAAGGCCAACGCCTCTGCCTGCGCCAGCACCGACCCCGCACAATCCGCGTGATCGTGCTGGTGAAACGCAGGGGAATGATCATGGGCCATCAGAACACCTTGACGAGTTATAATATAACATACATAGACACCATTGACCCAAAAGCGAGGCTTCCCGATGCGTTATACCATAACTTTTCTTGCCGCCAGCCTGATCGGCACATCCGCAATGGCCGAAGTGCCCCGCGTGGTCACGGATTTCGGGCCGATCCAGTCGCTGGTGGCCCAGGTGATGGGCGATCTGGGCACCCCTGACGTCCTGCTGCCCGCAGGTGGCGATCCGCATGATTTCCAGATGAAACCCTCGCAGGCGCAGGCCCTCGCCGATGCCGATCTGATCTTCTGGGACGGCCCGGAACTGATGCCCGCCCTTGCTGATGCCATCGCCACGCTCGCCGAAAACGGCAAGGCGGTGGCCCTGCTGCACGACGGTGGCGGCAAGACCCGGATGTTTGACGGCGGCGAAGGCATGGACCCCCATGCCTGGCTCGACCCCACGAATGCGAAAGCCTGGCTTGGCACGATTGCCGCCGAACTGTCCGCCAAAGACCCCGACAATGCCGCCACGTACGCCGCGAATGCCGCCGCCGCACAGACCGCGATTGCCGCGATGGATGCTGAAATCGCGGCGCAACTCGCCCCGTTCAGGGACAAACCCTTTGTCGTCTTCCACGATGCGCTTGGCTATTTCGCCGATCACTACGACCTGCAAGTGGCGGGGGCCATCGAACTCAGCGATGCGTCGGACCCAAGCGCCGCCCAGCTGACCGAAATCCAGACCCTGCTGCGCGACAAACAGGCCGTCTGCGTTTTCCCCGAGGCGGGCCGCGATCCCGCACTCGTGGCCGCCGTCGTCGAAGGCACGGATGCCCGCATCGGCGAAGGCCAGGATGTCGAGGCGCTGACGATTGACGCCGGGCCTGCCCAGTATGATCTGCTGATCCGTGGCCTCGCCAAAACGCTCGTCGATTGTCTGGGCGCTGCCGATTGATCCCCGCTTGACCCCCGCCCCGCGCAGGCCGCACTATCGGCTTGGGGGGACGGAAAAATGGGCAGCAACATCCGACATTTCGGCACTCTGGCAGACGGGCGGGCAGTTCAGGCGATCACCCTGCGCACCGATGATCTGACGGCCACGATCCTGACATGGGGCGCGGTGCTGCAGGATGTGCGCTTGGCCGGGGTCAGCCACGGCCTCACCCTCGGCTCAGACGCCTTGGCCGACTACTTGGGTCAGATGCGCCATCACGGCTCGCTCATCGGCCCCGTGGTGAACCGCCTTACAGGAGCAAAGGCCCCCATTGCAGGCAAGGTCCATGTGTTTGAGGCCAATCAGGACGGCCTGCATTGCCTGCACGCAGGCGCATCCGGCACCCACCTGAAACTCTGGGATCTGGGCACCGCGGATGACGCCAACGTCACCCTGTCCCTGACCCTGCCGGATGGTGAAGGCGGCTTTCCCGGCAACCGCACCGTCACCGCCCGCTTCACCGTGGCCCCGCCCGCCACTCTGCGGATGGACGTCACCGTCACGACCGACGCCCCCACCCTGATCAACTTCGCCAACCACAGTTACTGGAACCTCGACGGCGGCCCCGATTGGTCCGGCCACCGCGTGCAGGTCGCAGCCGATCACTACCTGCCCACCACCCCCGATTTCACGCCCACCGGGGCCATCGTTCCCGTCGATCGCCTGTCCGTCGATTTCCGTACCAGCCGCGCCATTGCCCCCGGCCAACCCGATCTCGACAACTGTTTCTGCCTGTCCACCACGCCGCAGCCTCTGCGCGATGTGCTCTGGCTTACCGGGCGGTCCGGCGTCACCCTGACCCTCGCCACCACCGAAACCAGCGTTCAACTGTATGACGGCCGCAACGCCATCCGCCCCGGCCACGCCGCCTACGAAGGCATCGCGATCGAAGCGCAGGGTTGGCCCGATGCCCCCAACCACCCAAGATTTCCCGGTATCGAACTCGGGGCAGCCGATACCTACCGCCAGACCACCGAATGGCGCTTTGCCAAAACCTGACCCCGCATCTTCTGTCTGAAAATATCCCCGCCGGAGGCTCCGCCCTATCCGCCTGCCGCCCGCACCCAGGCCACAATCGCCGCCCGTTCCGCCGGCTCCATATAACTCAGGTTCCCCGGCGGCATCGCGTGGCTGAACCCTGCCTGCAACGCGATCCGTTCCGCCCCCTGCGCGATCTGGCCGGGCGTTTCCAGCACCACCCCCTTCGGCGGCCAGTGCATTCCTTCCCATGACGGCTCTGCCGCGTGGCACATTGAACAGCGCCCCTGCACGATCCCCACCACGTCCTCGAACCCCGTCGCCGCCGCAAAGCGCGCCGCCTGGCCCGTCAGCACCGCCTCCGCCGCCTGCAACCGCATCGGTGCCGTCGACAGCCACGCGATGATCAGAAACAGCACCGCCGTCACCCCCCACGTCCAGTGCGGGTTCCCCGTCCGCGCATGATGCGTGTTGAACCAGTGCCGGATCGTCACCCCCATCAGAAACACCAACGACGCGATCAGCCAGTTGTACTGCGTCGCAAACACCAGCGGATAATGGTTCGACAGCATCAGGAACAGCACCGGCAGCGTCAGGTAATTGTTGTGCGTGCTCCGCTGCTTTGCGATCTTCCCGTATTTCGCATCCGGTTTGCGCCCCGCCTTCAGGTCCGCCACCACGATCCGCTGGTTCGGCATGATGATCATGAACACGTTCGCCGACATGATCGTCGCCGTGAACGCCCCCAGATGCAGCAGCGCCGCCCGCCCACTGAAAACCTGCGTATACCCCCAGCTCATCCCCACCAGAATAACGAACAACCCGATCATCAGCCGCGTGTTGTCGTCCCCAAACCGGCTTTTGCAGATCAGATCATAGGCAATCCAACCGAAGGCCAACGATGCCAC
>JANMDH010000178.1:0-6376 GCA_031376195.1 Gemmobacter sp.
GTCGTGGGGATACCCAGCGCGAACATCGCCTCGCCCATCAGATATTCCCGCAAGACAGGCCCAAGTGCGGCCTTGCCATCGGCCCCCCGGCTGAACGGTGTGCGGCCCGATCCTTTCAGATGGATGTCGCGCAGGATGCCCTGACGATCCGTCACCTCGGCCAGCAGCATCGCGCGACCGTCACCCAGACTGGGGGAAAACCCGCCAAACTGGTGCCCTGCATAGGCCATCGCCAAGGGCACAGCACCGTCAGGCGGGACCATGCCTGACAGCATGTCAGCAAGGCCAGTCTGTTCAGGTGAAATGTTAAGATCATCCGCGAGTGGTTTGTTCAACCTCAGGATTTTTGGGTCTGGCACATCGTTGCCCCGGAAGGGAAGATACATCCCTTCCAGCTCCACGGCATAGCTGTTGCGCAGCGCCAGACCCATCGCCTTATTCCGCCGCTGTTGCCGCGCGCCGGGGCAGAACCCAATTCGGGCGGACGAAGTGACAGGTATATCCGTTGGGAAGACGCTGCAGATAATCCTGATGTTCGGGTTCCGCGTCCCAGAACGGGCCGACGGGTTCCAGTTCCGTCACGACCTTGCCCGGCCACAGGCCCGATGCGTTGACATCGGCAATTGTGTCGAGCGCCACGGCCTTCTGCGCATCATCCACAAAGTAGATCGCGGAACGATACGAAAGCCCCCGGTCGTTCCCTTGCCGGTTCGCTGTTGTCGGATCGTGAATCTGGAAAAAGAACTCCAGCAGTTTGCGATAGCTGATCACGCCGGGATCGAACAGAATCTCGATCCCTTCGGCATGCGTGCCATGGTTGCGATAAGTCGCGTTCGGCACATCGCCGCCCGTATAGCCCACCCGCGTCGCCTGCACCCCGGGCATCCTGCGGATCAGATCCTGCATTCCCCAGAAACAGCCGCCTGCCAATACTGCGCGTTGCGTTGCCATCTTCAAACCTCCTCTACCTGATCCAGATATGCGCCGTAACCTTCGGCCACCATCGCATCCTTGTGCACGAACCGCAGCGACGCCGAGTTGATGCAATACCGCAATCCGCCCCGATCACGCGGGCCGTCGTTGAACACATGCCCCAGATGGCTGTCGCCGTACTGCGAGCGCACTTCGGTGCGCACCATTCCGTGCGTGCTGTCCGTCAGTTCCGCCACGTTCGCGGGTTCGATGGGTTTGGTGAAACTGGGCCAGCCGCAGCCCGATTCGAACTTGTCGGATGAGGCGAACAAGGGTTCCCCTGACACGATGTCGACGTAAATCCCCGGGTCCTTGTTGTACAGCAGCGGCCCGGTTCCCGCCCGTTCCGTCCCGCTTTGTTGGGTCACCCGGAACTGTTCCGGGGTCAGCCGGGCCACAGCCTCGGCGGATTTTGCGTATTGGGTCATTGCTGAACCTCGATCCTGTATGTGATATTCCGACAAGATGGCGCGATACGCCGCAGTTTCCAAGGTCTGTCGGCGAAATCCGGCAGATTCTCACGCAAACGGGAAAGTCATGTCAGCGGACCCGCGTCATCCGCAGCAGCGTCATCATGCCAAACGGCGGCAGATGCATTTCTTCCACGAGACGCAGATCGGCGCAGCCCATTACGGTTTCGCGCGGAAAATCCGAATGCCAGCCCAGAAGATGGGCCAAGGGGGCGAACAGACGTTCCAGCGCCCCCAGCACGCCCGCCCCGCGCGAAAAATGGTTGACGATATAGATCGACCCGCCCGGTTTGCAGACCCGCGCCATTTCCGCAACGACGCGTTCGGGATCCGGCACGACAGACAGGATGTGCAGGGCCACCACATGGTCAAACTGCGCCGTCCCGAATTCGAGCGCGCGTGCATCCATCAGGGCCAGTGCCGCAACTTGACCCAGCCGCTTTTCCGCAACCCGCGCCTCAGCGAGTTTGAGCATTTCGGGGCTGGCATCAATGCCCGTGACCTGCAGATGCGGCGCGTAAAGATCCAGCGACATGCCGGTGCCGACCCCGACCTCCAGTACGCTGCCACCCCGGGCATTGATCATCGCCGTCACGCGGTTGCGCCCGGCAAGCGTGACGGCACCGAAGGTGAAATTATAGATCGGGGCCCAACGCGCATAGGACCGGCGCACCGCTGTCATATCCATGGTCAACCTTTGGCGTTGTCGGGGGCACGGCGATACTGCCGATACGCAATCGGTATGGTCACAAGGTAGGCGAGCCCCATCACGAACAGGGTCAGCCAGGGATAGCTGAGCAGCACGGCGGCGAGAGCGACGAAAACCAGCAGAATGTAACGGGCGTGATCGGCATAGACGGTGGACGATTTGAACGACCAGGTCGGCAGATGGCTAAGCATCATGCCAGCAATGGTCACTGTCCAGATCGCGACACCGCTGTAGTGCAGCACAGCGCCCCCGTCGGTCAGGAAATCAAGATACATCGGCATCAGCACCAGATGCGCGCCTGCCGGTGAGGGCACGCCCTGAAACCACGTCTTCGCCTCGGTCGATCCGGCGGCGCTGGCGATGTTGAACCGCGCGAGGCGCAGGGCGCAGCAGATCACCAGTACCAGAACGGCAATCCAGCCAAAGCCGGCAAACTGCGACAGCGACCACTGATACAGGATGATACCGGGGGCGACGCCGAAACAGAGGAAATCCGAAAGGGAATCCAGTTCCGCGCCCAAGGCACTTTCGCTTGACAGCAGGCGCGCGACGCGACCGTCAAGACCGTCCAGAACGGCGGCCAGAACAACCAGCGCCACCGCCACCTCAAACCGCGCATCCATGGCAAACCGCATCGCCGTCAGGCCGGAACACAAGGCGGCGAGCGTCAGGAAATTCGGCAGCAACTGCACCAGTGGCAGTTCGCGCCGGGGCCGGGGTTGGGTCGGGTCGGGCATCGCCTATTCCGTCAGCGCAAGACGGGGGGCGGTGGGGCCTGCCAGATCGGCCAGCACGGTTTCACCTGCCACCATGGTCTGGCCCAGCGCCACCATCGGCTGCACCCCAGCGGGCAGATAGACATCCAGCCGCGACCCGAACCGGATCAGGCCAAAGCGTTCGCCGGTGCGCAACGCGGCCCCCTGGTGGGTGAAACAAACGATGCGGCGTGCGACGAGGCCCGCAATCTGAACCACGGCCAGTTTGCGCCCGTCCGGCAGATCGATGCACACACTGTTGCGTTCGTTATCGACACTGGCCTTGTCGAGCGAGGCATTCAGGTACTTGCCGGGGCGGTAGGCGATGGCAGCCACACGGCCTGCAATCGGTGTGCGGTTCACATGGCAGTTGAAAACGTTCATGAAAACGGAAACGCGGGTCAACGCCTCTGGTCCCATCCCCAGTTCCGACGGCGGAACTGCAGGTTCGATCAGGGACACGACGCCATCGGCGGGGCTGACGATCAGGCCGGGGGCCTGCGGGACAGACCGTTTGGGATCGCGGAAAAAGTAATAACACCAGACAGTGGCCCCGACGCCGAGCCAGCCAAGCGGTTCCCACAACACGAACAAAGCCAGCGTGATCGCCGCAAAGATCGCGACGAATTTATAGCCTTCGCGGTGCATCGGTTTCAGAAACGTGGCCAGCATGTCCATCGGGTCGAGTTCCTTTGCATTCTTGCAAGGGGTGCTATCCGCAACCGGGCAAGGGGGCAACCGCAAACGACCCGTCGGCTTTGACCAGCGACACTTTCCGCCCACCTTTCGGGGTGGGCGGTTTTTGCGATATCCTCAAGCCGGGATCATCATTCCCTTGCCCTTCGCCAGTTCGCGCATCTTCGTCTGCAGCTTTTCAAACGCCCGCACCTCGATCTGGCGGATACGCTCGCGGCTGACGTTGTAGCGTTCGGACAGGTCTTCGAGTGTTACCGGTTCATCCGACAGACGCCGCTGCATCAGCACGTCCTTTTCGCGGTCATTCAACACCGCCATCGCCTGCATCAGAAGTTCGCGCCGCGTGTCGAGTTCGTCTTTTTCCGCATAATCCCCGGCCTGATCGCTGTCTTCATCTTCCAGCCAATCCTGCCACTGGGTCGAACTGTCACCGTCCGAACCGACCATCACGTTCAGCGACGCATCCCCGCCCGACAGGCGGCGGTTCATATCGACCACTTCCTTTTCGGTCACCCCAAGCTGGGTCGCGATAATGGCCACGTTTTCGGGCCGCAGATCGCCTTCTTCCAGCGCGCCGAGTTTGGATTTCGCCTTGCGCAGGTTAAAGAACAGCTTTTTCTGCGCACTTGTGGTGCCCATTTTCACAAGGCTCCACGACCTCAGGATGTATTCCTGGATCGACGCCCGGATCCACCACATCGCATAGGTGGCCAGCCGGAAACCGCGTTCCGGATCGAAGCGTTTGACGGCCTGCATCAGGCCGACATTCGCCTCCGAGATTACCTCGGCCTGTGGCAGGCCATAACCGCGGTAGCCCATCGCGATTTTCGCGGCAAGGCGCAGGTGGGACGTGACCATTTGGTGCGCTGCTTCGGTATCCTGATGATCCACCCAGCGTTTGGCCAGCATGTATTCCTGTTCCGGCTCCAGCAGCGGGAATTTCCGGATTTCCTGCATATAGCGGTTCAAGCCCTGTTCCGGGCTTGGCGCGGGAAGGTTGGCATAGGTGCTCATATCGTGCCCCCTGTTAGGCCGCCGTCCATTTTGGCCCGGCGGATCGCGAAATCTAAAGCAAGTGTCCGTGCCCTGCAAGGACTGCCCTTATGCCACAGATGTCACAAAGCTGTTTACGCCAGGTTAGCTTTTCCAGACCAATGAAGGAATCTTCACGAAGGTGTCAGGGGCCTTTGTCCAGAACGCTGATCAATCCCGCCAGATCCGCAGGGATCGGGCTTTCAAACGACAGCGCTGCCCCCGTCACCGGGTGCGTGAACCCCAAGGTCGCCGCGTGAAGGGCCTGACGCGGAAAAGCCATCGCTGCTGTTGCCGCCGCCTCGCCCATCAGTTTGGCCGACAGCCGCCGCTGGCCGCCATAAGTGGGATCGCCGATCAGCGCGTGCCCTGCATAAGCCATGTGCACCCTGATCTGGTGCGTCCGCCCGGTTTCCAGCCAGCATTCGGCAAGGCTCGCCGACCCGTTCCCATAGGAACCCATCACCCGCGCCCGCGTCACGGCATGCCGCCCGTGATCAAACAGTACCGCCTGACGCTGGCGATCCGCCTTGTGCCGCGCCAGATGCGTGGCGATGCGCAGAACGGCAGCACTTTCAAAGGTGATCCCGCGCAGGCCCCGCAAACGCGGGTCAGCGGCATCGGGCACACCGTGCAGAACGGCCAGATAGCGGCGGTTGACGGTATGATCGTGGAACTGCGCCGCCAGACCGTGGTGGGCGCGATCAGATTTCGCCACGACCAGCAGGCCCGATGTATCCTTGTCGATCCGGTGGACGATGCCGGGGCGCTTTTCCCCGCCGATGCCGGACAACTCGCCCCCGAAATGATGCAGCAGCGCGTTCACCAACGTGCCCGACGGCGTGCCGGGGGCCGGATGCACGACCATGCCCGCTGCTTTGTCGATCACGATCAGATCGGCATCTTCCCAGATCACCGACAACGCAATATCCTCGGGCAGGGTGTCCGTTTCCACCGCCGGGGCCAGTATCAGGGTGAACACCTGCCCCGGCTGCACCCGTGCCTTGCCGTCCGTCACGGGCATCCCTTTGTGCAAGACATCCCCCGCCGCGATCATCCGCGCAAGGCGCGTGCGCGACAGGGCCGCCTGCTCTGGCACAGCGCTCGCCAAGGCCTTATCAAGGCGGTCGGGGGGGTTGTCCCCCAGGGTCACGATCAGCAGGCCGCCCGCGTCATCATCGGCATCGGGCAGATCAAGGAAAGCGGACATGGACGATACCTCAGCCGAGCCGGAACTTCCGCCCTCGCTCCGCTTTTTGAAATGGCTGGTGATTGTTCTGACGCTCACCCTGATTGGCGGTGTCATAACCATCGTTACGCTGATTGTCACCCGCCTGCCCGATGCGATGACCGCGCGTCCGGACTGGCCGGACGAGGTGGCCCTGCCGGATGGGGCAGTGGCGCAGGCCGTGACGCGGGGGGGCGACTGGATCGGGGTGGTGACAACCGACGGGCGCATCCTGATTTTCAACGCGGACGGGACGCTGCGGCAAGAGGTGAAGGTGCTGCCAGCACCATAGGAAGGGCGACGTCTGACCCGCTGATTTTTCGCGGAAAATCTGTGGCAGCGGATTTTCCGCATAGATTCCGGCGGCCATGGAATTCGCTGGACGTCCCGCCACACTTGGATAAGCATACGCCAAACAAGGGGTTCTGAATGCTTGCAACCTACGGCGTCACCGATGCGACCGGCCTTGCAGCACTTGTCGCAAAGGGGGCTGTCAGCCCGACCGAACTGCTGG